>JABSOJ010000317.1 GCA_013216005.1 Alteromonadaceae bacterium
ATTGAGAATAATCTTAAAGTTTAAATTATATTCACTGTTAATTTACAAAACTGTTTAATTTAGACCCGTTTGCCCTGGTGACTGACTCATTAAGTATTTATAAATGAGATTTTTATGTTTGCCCGCATTTTGAGATATTGGTTTTAGTTATATTTAAGCTCAGGCTATATTTAGCACTTTTTTCAATGGCGCTAAATGTTGTTCAAAGTGTCGCCATTGTTCGGTGGCACTTTTATAAATGGGTTGACGAACTTGCTCAGAGCTTGGTGTTTTAATATTGCGCTTGGTTTTATAAAAATCAAGACACGATTGTTCAAATTCTAAGCCACAAAAATCAAGCATTCTTCGCACCTGTTTTTCCAAGTCATCAACTACATCTTCATGGTTTACGGTTAAAACATAGTCTGGTAATACGTCATCCCAATGTGTCATTAATTTTAGATAAGCTTGGTAATAACAACCAATGTCATCGAGGTTATAGCTAAAGTCTTGCCCTTCGGCAAACAACTGTTTAAAACCGCTAAAGCAACAAGCCATTGGTGATCGTCTTGCGTCAATAATTTTGGCATTTGGAAGTATTAACCGGATCAAGCCTATGTGTAGAAAGTTATTGGGCATTTTATCGATAAATAGTGGCGCTTGCTCTCGATATACACGAGTTTCATCAATAAACTGTTGCCCAAAGCGTTCAAAATAATGTTGATTAATCTCACTCAAATTTTTGGGGTATTGGCTTACTTTATTACTTTGGTTAGAGCTACGACCCTGTAACCGTGAAGCTAAACCTAAAATATTGTGCAGCTCCATGGTGCCGTCTACTTGACTGTGTGAGGCAAGTATTTGTTCAAGTAAGGTCGAACCAGCACGTGGTAATCCAACAATAAAGATAGGATCGGGTAAGTTGAGTCCTAAATGTCCACGGTTTTCAAATAATTCGGCAGTACAATATTTTATTTGATCTGCTACTTGTTGTTCTATTTTATTGATGTCAAAGCCATTATGAGTATGCTGTAATTTATTTCCTTGTTGGTAAGCTCCAAAGGCCTGGTTGTATTCTTGCCTGTCTTCAAAGGCTTTACCTGTAGCAAAATGCAGCTGAACTTTATCAATTAGCGATAAGTCTTTCTTACCTTGCTGTGCTTGCATTTGGGCAATTTCTTCATCGCTAAAACGATAGGTTTTAGTATTGGCTAAACTCCAAAAAGCATCACCATAACTTGGGTTTAATTGATAAGCTTTTTGGTAAGCAGCAACAGCTTTCGCTATATCGCCTTTGGCTTTAAGTGCATGCCCTAGCTGCAAATGGAAGCCAGCAACTTGCGTATCTTGTGCTATGGCTTGTTCAAATAGGGTAATGGCTTGCTCTATTTTTCCTAAACCTGTTAATACATTGGCTTTGGCCACTTTAAAGCTTAGATTGTCAGGTTGTTCATATAGCAATTTTTCAACTTGCTGCTCTGCGGCTTTGTATTTACCTAAACGAATAAGTAGGTTGAGATATTGAGAACGAGCATGAATATGGCTAGGCGCTAACTCAAGTGCGCTGGCAAGTAAAAATTCAGCATCGTCGTATATTTTTAGCTCAATACCTATTTGAGCGAGCAAACACATCCCATCGATATGGCGTTTATTCTTTTGCAAAAAATGGCGGCAAATTTGTTCTGCTTTTAATAATTTTCCTTCGTGCATTAACTCCGTTACTGCGAGTAAGGCAGGTGGTAATTTTTTTAGTTTAGCCAGCTGATTGGCGGCTTTTTGTACATCTTCTTGTTGTTTTTCTTCTCGATAAATTTGAATTAGCTCTTGCCAGCTGGCGGATAAGCTTGGGTTGAGTTTTACCGCATTTTCAAATGAAACCTTAGCCTGTGCAGGCTTATGTAATGCAAGATTGATATAGCCCTGCTCTTGATGAGCGCGGCTGTGTGTATCATCATGTTTAAGTATTTCGTTAATACTGGTCAATGCCTCGGAAAACTCTTTGGCATAGCGTTGGGCAACGGCGATTAAATACCATAGTTCACTTTGATGTTGCTTAACGGAAATTTGTTCCAGTAGCTGCTTGCTTTGTTTAATAGCGTCATTGAATTTTGCAGTTTGAATCAATTGTTGAATTGATTTTAATTGTGCATCAATTGAGGGAGGGGGTGTTTTGTCCAACGACTTGGCTCCATGGCAAATTAGCGAATTATCTGTATTATTGAACACTACTACTTTATCACTTAGATTCAACTAATAAGCCGCTTGATATAAACATCAAGCGGCATTCTTTGGCTTTCAGGTTTACTAAGGCTTAATCAAAGTCATACGAGAATCTAAAGCCAATGGTGCGAGGTCTATTGGTAACAACTTTTGGTGTAAACTGCTGTGTATCAATATACAATATTGCACTTTCATTGGTTAAGTTGTCGATGAACAGCTCAGCTTTCCATGCGTCGTTAGTCAAGCCAAAACTTAAATTTGTTAAAATATAACTATCTTGTACATAACGACCACCAGCGAATGCTTGTCCATTACGGTCTTGATAATTTACACCTGAATAAATGTCAGCTTCTTTTTGAATACTTAAGCCAGAGCCTGTGCCATATATTAAATTAGTGGCATCTTCTACCACGTAAGCATCCATCGTCATACTTGCTAGCCTGTCTCCGGTATAACTTATTGAGCCGTTAATATAACCTGTTATATCGTTAGTAATATGATAGAAATATTCGGCTTGTAAATTACCTGAAAACTTGGCTGAGTAAGGTAATTGACTACCCACTGTAGGCGCAATACCTGTAAGCTCATCATTGACTGAGGTTAGCTCTGTATCAATAAAGCTAAAAGCACCAGTGATTATTAGGTTATCAGTTGCTACCCAGCTAAAGTCACCATCAATACCTTTAATTTCAGCGTCACCTACGTTATCGGTAAAAACTAAGAAACTGATATTGGTTGGATCAAATCGCGATGTTTGCAGATCAGATATTTTCGAATAATAGGCGGTAGCATTTAAACGTAATGATTGATCAAACAAAGTTGATTTAAATCCAAATTCAACGTTATCTAAACTATCGGTGGTTGAGTATACAGGAATGCGAAAACCATCAAAGGCGCCTTCTTGGTTTTTAGCCAAACCGCCGCCTACCCGGTTGGTAACCGGAGGTCTAAAGCCTTCTGAGTATGAAGCAAATATCATCACATCTTTTGATAATTTCCAATCAAGTGATGCTTTGAAGATAATGTCATCTACGGTTAACGTACCATCATTATCAAGTAAGCTGGTTTTTAACTGACCACCTGCAATTGCGGTTTGAATTGCTGAAGCTTCATCGGTGCCAAAAAAATCAGTTAAGGCTGCATCACTTCCATCACCAAAGACCTGTAGCCTACCACTTACATCAACAGTTGTAGTGGCACCTTTAAAAGAGTCATCTATTTGATACCAACGAGCACCAAAACTTGCTGTTACTGTGTCGGTTATATCAAACTCTAACTGACCAAATACGGCGATTTGATCTATGGTGTGGGTGATATCATTAACGAAGCTAATTTCTGAAGAAAAAGGGCCGCCAGTACTGTTAATCTCGTCATTACCAGCAAGCGTTCTTTGTAAATCAGTAAAGTAAGGTAAATCTGTATTACCTAATTGAAATTTCCCAACCGTTGATAATTCTTGAGAATCATAAAAAACACCGGCGGTGATACGCCAGCGGTTTTCAGCGGAAGTGTTTACACGAAACTCATGGGTGATGCGTGACGTACTAGTTTGTTCTTTATAATATTTAGTTGGATCAATACACTCTTGTGTATCAGGAGCACCAGCATAGTTACAGGCGTAATAGGCAGCAAATGAACCACCATTGGTATAGCCTGTGTAATCAATGGTTGAATTGATGTCTCTATCTAGATAACCACCTGTATAAACGATATCAAGATGCTCAAGTCGACCTTCTAAAGTCCATGTGGTTAAGCCAAAGTCATCATTGTTATTTTCTGGTACAAAACGGTTAGTTGATGATTCACCTTCAAGGTTTGCATCATAAGCAAACACACCTTCTGTATCGAGAGATTGTTGGGTATGTTGAACTAAAAGCTCCCACTCATTATTGATTAAATAAGATAAGCCAAAGCGCGCACCGGCATAGTTCGCGGTGTTAAAGTTATCTTCAACTAAGCCATCATTTTTTGGGGCGGTAACAGGGACATTTTCGGGATTTGTTAATGCACCAGCAGAAATTCTGCTAATGACGATGGCACTACCGATATAACCGCCTTCACCTGGTACATTTAATATATTATCTATCCAGCCGCCTTGGTGGTCATTGTAGGTGGCAACGCGTACAGCAAGTGAATCAGATAAAGACATATTGAAATAAGCTTCAACAGAATTACTTATGTCGCCGCCCGTTGTGGAGCTAGTGCTGGTATCAAAACCAGCAGCAAAACCATCATGGTTTGGCTTGTTGGTTATTAAGCGCACCGTACCCGATTGAGAGCTAGCACCAAAAAGCGTGCCTTGTGGCCCAGGTAAAACCTCTATACGCTCAACATCGGTAGCGTAAACATCTAAGTTACGCCCTTGCATTGATACTGGTTGCTCATCTAAATAAAAGGCAACAGATGGTTGTAATGCTTGAACAGATGAAACGGCAATGCTGGTTTGGGTGGTTGCCGCGCCGCGAATATATATTTCATTTTGTCCAGGGCCTGTGCCCTGAAAAATCACGTTTGGTAAAAATTCTACATACTCGTCAAAATTTGAAACGCCAAGTTTTTCTAAGCTATCACCTGTTAATGCCCTGACGGTAATGGGAACTTCTTGAATTGATTCAGTGCGTTTAGTTGCGGTAACTTCAATAACTTCTATTTTTGCTTTTTTTTGCTTTTGTACTTCCTCAGCATAGAGGGAGCCTGATGCCGCTATGGCTGTTAACACAGCGCAATGCAGCTTAGTGAATTTCATATTGATTATCCCACGGTTTTTTATTGTATTTCGAGTTAATGCTGTTAGAGCTGACGTTCCGCACATAAAGCTGAGATTTAAAATCTGAGTTGATTTTCAGTAAAAAGGGCATCAGATTTTAA
>JABSOJ010000030.1 GCA_013216005.1 Alteromonadaceae bacterium
AGGCTATGGACTGTATCAACTTAAACATGATAATACACAAATATGAACTGTTACCCTGTTTGATTGGTGCCCATTTTCTTATCCGAGCTAAGTTTAAAAATTCCAATTTTACGAAAAAATGGCCAGCAATGCTGGTCATTTTTGTCGTTCACATTACTACGTTTATAGTGAATGCTTAGTCTTGGTAAACACGGATATAATCTATATACATACGTTGTGTAGTAAAGTTCGCGTGGTCAGGGTCACCTGGCCAGTTGCCACCAACCGCTAAGTTAAATAAAAACCAAAATGGCTGGTCGTATACGTATTCACCAAATTGTTCCACTTCGGCTTTGGTAACACTGTAAAATTGCGTATTATCAACAAACCAGGTTATGCCATTGGCATCCCATTCAATCGCATAAACATGATAATCTTGATCGATACTATTGTTGTGAACTAAATGTCCATTGATTGGCGTATTGCCTGAATAACCAGGACCATGCAAGGCACCAGAAGTGACATTATTGGTATTTACATGTTCCATAATATCTATTTCGCCACCTTGTGGCCAACCTTGGGTATTAAAGTTATCACCTAACATCCAAAATGCTGGCCAAATACCTTGCTCACGAGGTAATTTCATCCGTGCTTCCAGACGACCGTACTTAAATGATTTTTTATAAACGTCAAAGGTTACCTGTTCAACACCCCGATCATTTCAGAAATCCTTATCATTAATAGACGTGGTTGAATATTTACCATCACTGGCGATAAAATCATCATTTTGTGGTGACAATACAAGCGTTGAAATTAAGTTTTTTTTCTTTTTTAAAAAACGCCGCTAAGCCTTGAAGATAAAGAGCTACAAAGAAGTTAGGGTTATTGCTCTATTGAATTTAATAGTGTTTATTTTTTTATTGTTCAAATTAAAAATTGACCTTGATAAACTTTTGGGTAATTCTAGTGCGGAAAAAATGCAAGAATAGAATAAAAAATATAAATTACTAACAAAAAGACGTGCATTTGTTGACACAAGGTCACGTTATTCCAGTTTCATCGTTAATTTAACGAAATTGGTTTTAATTATTTGTAACTAAAATAACAATAAATTTGCAGGATATTTAGTCTGGTGAGCTTTGCTTTACACTGCTGCTGTATTCTGTTTTCAATAAAATATGAAGGACAGAGGAGATGTTGAGTGAAAAGACGTAACCTAGGTTGGCTGTTGTTGGGAAGTGTACTTTCCAGTTCAGCTTGGGCAGATATGCCTCTTAACCTAACCCAGGGGGTAACTCAGGTAAGTAGAGATGTATACGATTTGCATATGTTGACGCTTTGGATTTGTACAGCTATTGGTGTCGTTGTTTTTGGAGCCATGTTTTGGTCCATGTTTTTTCATCGTAAATCTAAAGGCGCCAAGGCGGCAGATTTTCATGAAAGTACGACAGTAGAGATCCTTTGGACTGCTATTCCCATTGTAATTCTAATTGCTATGGCCGTTCCTGCGACCATTACCCTGATTGATATGGAAAATAATGATGACTCTGATGTCACCATCCAAATTACGGGTTCACAATGGAAATGGCATTATAAATATTTCGATCAAGACATTGAATATTACTCAGTATTATCTACTCCTCGTGAACAATATGAAAACCAGAATGGCACTTCAGCTAAAAAAGGTAAATATTATTTACTTGAAGTTGATAAGCCTTTAGTTATTCCGGTAAATAAAAAAGTTCGCTTTTTGATCACATCTGATGATGTTATTCATGCTTGGTGGGTGCCTGCTTTTGCTGTTAAGCAAGATGCTAACCCTGGATTTATCAATGAAGCATGGACTAAGGTAGACGAACCGGGTATTTACCGTGGTCAGTGTGCTGAACTTTGTGGTAAAGATCATGGTTTTATGCCAATAGTTGTTGATGTTCGTTCTGAAGCTGATTATGCAAAATGGGTTAAAGAGCAACATCAATTGGCGGCTATGGCTGCTGAAGCTGAGAAAAACTCTCTTAATGCTTCAGTATCAATGGATGAATTGATGGCGTTAGGTGAAAGTACTTACATGGCTTATTGTGCCGCATGTCACCAACCGACAGGTTTAGGTCTACCGCCGGCATTCCCTGCATTGAAAGGCAGTCCAGTTGCTTTGGGTGATGTAAATGTTCATATTTCAACCGTCTTCAATGGTAAAGCTGGTACTGGTATGCAAGGTTATGGTAAACAGCTTAGCTTGAAAGAAATTGCCGCAGTAGTTACTTATGAGCGTAATGCCTGGGGTAATAATACCGGTGATGCGGTACAGGCAGCAGATGTTAATTCAGCTGTAGGTGGTGCTAGTACATCCACGACGGGTGAAAAAGTTACTGCAGCAGTTGAAGATATAGCTGAAAAAGTTGCTGAAAAATTAACGCCTACCGAAGATTTAACTAAAGTTTATGCTTTGGATGAATTGATGACTATGGGTGAACAAGTTTATGCTACAAGTTGTGCAGCATGCCATCAAGCTTCAGGTACTGGTCTTCCTCCAGTGTTTCCGGCATTAGATGGTAGTGTTATTGCTACTGGCGATGTCGCTAAGCATCTTGATATGGTAATAAATGGCAGTGCTACAAATCCAGCGATGGCCGCTTTTTCATCTCAGTTGACAAAAACTCAAATTGCCGCAGTAGTTACATATGAGCGTAATGCTTGGAGTAATAAAACGGGCGATTTAATACAACCTGCAGACGTTGATGCTGCAAGTGCGAAGTAGGGAGAAGTAATATGACTACAGACGTTCTAAACGATCACGATTCGCACGAAGGTGAGCATCACGATGATCATAAAATGACCGGCATTAAGCGCTGGTTATATACCACAAACCATAAAGATATTGGCAGCATGTATCTATGGTTCTCATTTATTATGTTTTTGATAGGTGGTGCTTTAGCCATGGTGATCCGAGCTGAATTATTTCAGCCTGGATTGCAAATAGTTGAACCAGACTTTTTTAACCAGTTAACCACGGTACACGGTTTGATCATGGTTTTTGGTGCGATTATGCCGGCTTTTGTTGGTTTTGCGAACTGGATGTTACCTATGATGATTGGTGCTCCAGACATGGCGTTACCACGTTTAAATAACTGGAGCTTTTGGATTTTACCTTTTGCTTTTGCTATTTTAATCGGGTCATTTTTTATGGAAAGTGGTGCACCAAACTTTGGTTGGACATTTTACGCACCATTGTCAACGACCTATTCAAACGGTAGCACGGCATTTTTTGTTTTTGCCGTACACATCATGGGTATATCTTCAATAATGGGCGCGATTAATATCGTTGTTACTATTATGAATATGCGTGCTCCGGGTATGACTTACATGAAGATGCCATTATTTGTATGGACCTTCTTTATCACCGCATACTTGTTGATTGCCGTTATGCCAATTCTGGCAGGCGTAGTTACCATGTTGTTAACTGACACCTATTTTGGCACGAGTTTCTTTGATGCCGCAGGTGGTGGTGACCCTGTGCTGTTCCAGCATATTTTTTGGTTCTTCGGTCATCCTGAAGTTTATATTATGATCTTGCCTGCTTTTGGTATTGTTTCGACTATTATCCCGGCATTTTCTCGTAAGAAATTGTTTGGTTATAGTTCAATGGTTTATGCTACGGCATCAATCGCGTTTTTATCCTTTATTGTTTGGGCGCATCATATGTTCACTACCGGAATGCCACTATTTGGTGAGCTATTCTTTATGTATTGTACTATGTTGATTGCTGTACCAACCGGCGTGAAAGTATTTAACTGGATGGCAACAATGTGGCGTGGCTCGATGACCTTTGAAACGCCAATGTTATTTTCAATAGCTTTTGTTATTTTATTTACTATTGGTGGTTTTTCAGGATTGATGTTGGCATTAACGCCTGTTGATTTTCAATATCATGATACTTACTTTGTAGTTGCTCATTTCCATTATGTATTGGTAACAGGTTCTTTGTTCTCTATATTCGCAGGGGCTTATTACTGGTTACCTAAGTGGACTGGGTATATGTACAATGAAACCTTAGGTAAAGTTCATTTTTGGTGTTCATTAATTTCTGTGAATCTATTGTTCTTCCCTATGCATTTTCTTGGTTTAGCTGGCATGCCTCGTCGTATTCCTGATTATGCATTGCAATTTGCCGATTTTAACAAGTGGGTTAGTATTGGTGGTTTTGCTTTTGGTTTATCACAATTAATATTTTTAGTCGTGGTGATCAAGTGTATCCGAGGCGGTGAAAAAGCCCCGGCAAAACCTTGGGAAGGTGCAGAAGGATTGGAATGGACAGTGGCTAGCCCGGCTCCGTATCATACTTTTACAACACCACCAAAAATTGATTAGTTTAAATTTTTAAAGTAGTGATACAGATGTATAAAGGCACAGGGCAATAAGAAAAGGATAAAATTTTGAAACAAGACATGGAAAAAGAAACAGAACAAAATGTTCAACAAAAAAACAGTAAAGTAATAAAAAAACTGATGTTGATTGTTTTTGGAATGTTTGGTTTTGGTTTCGCTTTAGTACCTTTATACGATGTATTTTGTGATATTACCGGGCTAAATGGTAAAACAAATGATGTCGCAGCCGTTTATTCGGCTGGTGACATTGATACTTCACGCACGATTACCGTGCAGTTTATTACTCGAACTGCCAAAGGTATTCCTTGGCAGTTTAATCCAGTGATAAATGAAGTAAAAGTTCATCCTGGTGAAATGAAATTTGTTAAATTTTACGCTAAAAATGAATCTGATCGTGACATTGTCGGTCAAGCAGTACCGTCAGTTTCACCTGGTTTAGCAGCAGCTTATTTTCAAAAAATAGAATGTTTCTGTTTCACTCAACAGCCATTGCAGGCTAATGAAGAAATTGAAATGGGATTACAGTTCTATGTTGATTTAGAGTTACCTGAAGAGATAACTACATTAACTTTGTCTTATACGTTGTACGATATAACCGGAAAAGTAGATTCATAAGTGTGAACTCCTAAAGTAAGGGAACAAAATGACAACAAAGAAATATGAAACTTACTATGTACCCGCGCAAAGCCATTGGCCTATTGTCGGCGCGGTTGCATTATTTATGATTGCCTTTGGTGCAGGAAACTATGTTTCTGATTTAGCCAAAGGAGAAGGTGGTTATGGTGGTTATTTACTACTTGCCGGTATCGCCTTAATTATTTATATGATGTTTGGCTGGTTTAAAAATGTTATAGATGAATCTATGTCAGGTAAATATAGTCCTCAATTAGACAGCTCGTTTCGTCAGGGCATGAGTTGGTTTATATTTTCTGAAGTAATGTTTTTTATCGCATTTTTTGGGGCATTAATGTACATACGCGTTTTTTCTGTGCCATGGCTTGATGGCGCAGGAAATAATGTAATGACAGGTGAAGTTTTATGGCCTGAGTTCACTGCGACATGGCCGTTGGTGAAAACGCCTGATGGCACGGTTACTCAAGGTATGGGATGGTATGGTTTACCATTAATAAATACCATTTTACTATTAACTTCTTCGATTACTGCTCATTTTGCGCATATTGCTCTGGAACAAGATAGACGTCCGCAATTAAAAGCTTGGTTAGGTGTTACTATCTTATTAGGTACCGCTTTCTTAGGCTTTCAGGTATTGGAATATTCACATGGATATTCAGAAGAAATGCAGTTGTACTTAACTAGTGGTGTTTATGGTAATACTTTCTATTTATTAACTGGTTTTCACGGCATGCACGTAACATTAGGTACTGTGATGCTGATAGTGATGTTTTTCAGAATATTGAAAGGTCATTTTACGCCAAAAAGTCATTTTGCTTTCCAGGCTGCTAGTTGGTACTGGCATTTTGTTGATGTGGTTTGGGTGATGTTATTCGTATTTGTTTATATTATTTAACACCCTAAATAACTAACTTAAATTACTAGATGGTGAATAATATACTGTTGTAGTTTGAAGAAAATGTGTAGGTCGAGGAAAATTTCGACCTACTATATTTAATTTATTTAAAAATATAAAAAGAATAATTTAATAAGGACGGGGGTTTAGTGTGATCAACCCAGTTGATAAAGCAATCAGTAGTAACAGAATAATTGCAACGGAAGCAAATAATCGACGGCCAATAAATTTTGACATTGAAGGCTGATTAGGATCATTTTTATTCATAATAAAAAGAGCACGAAATAAATTAAAAACCATAAAAGCTAACATGCCAACGATAACAATTTTAAATACCACGGAAAAACTCCTTTATTGGTTAAAGTATTGTTCATAAATGTAGGTTAGGGTTAGAATGAAGTAGAAGTACACTGTAGTAAGGAAGTAAACCTCAAGTGCCAAGTAGTAACATTCCCAATGAACCAACGTCCCATGAGCAGACGGTGCAAACTCAGTCTCATGAACTTAAGTCTCCAAAACCTGAATCTTCGAAACTTGTATCCTCGAAATTCCGACTAATTCTATCAAATATTAATCCGGTGTGGTTGATTTTAACCATATTAGTTTTCTCTGCTCTAATAATGTTGGGTTTTTGGCAAAATGACCGAGCATTAGAAAAAGAACACCGCTTAGAGCGTATCTCTGAACTTAAACAGCAAAAAGCTATTACACTTTCACAGGTTTTAACGTTAGCTGAAGTTCATCAAAGCGATTATATTAACGACTTTCCAGTCATTATTAGTGGCTCTTTTAATTCTAAATTTGTTTTTCTTCTTGATAATCAAACTAATGGTAGATCTTTAGGTTACAGAGTTCTCCAGGTGGTTCAAACCGGGGAGCATGCCGTGTTGGTTAATTTAGGTTGGGTGACTGGTTCTATTAACCGACAAGAGTTACCTGAGATCACGCCATTATCCGGAAAGCTTGAGTTTCTAGGCAATATTCGTTTTGTAGAAACGGGTATCATGCTAATGGAACAGAAATTTGATAATAATCAATGGCCTTTACGGATCCAACAAATAGAGCTTGAAAAGTTTTCACAATTAATTGACCTAAAGCTCTTGCCCTTTGTGGTTTACTTAGATAAAAAGGAAGCCTTGGGGTATGAAAAAAACTGGCGGCCGATAGTTATGCCACCAGAGAAACATCGTGCTTATGCCTTCCAATGGTTTAGTTTGGCTATTGCCTGGCTTACATTGATGATATGGGCGAGTATTCGTTTTAGTGAAAATAAGCATGACAATACAAATAGCTCAGATAGCAATTAGTAGTTAGTCGTTAAGAATAAAGATAATAAAAGGCTTAAGAAGTATGAGTAGTAAGAAAGTTTCCCAAAATAAAAAATCAAGAACGAGTTTGTTTGTATTACTAGCAGCGTTTGCTTTGCCGATAATTATAGCAAAACTTGCTTTAGAGCAGAATTGGCTGGATTATGGCGTTACTAATAAGGGAAGCTTACTGGAAAGTGAGTTAACTTTGAGTCAAATCGGTCTCAATACTGCTGATTATGATGAAAAATGGTTAATTTTATATACCCTGCCTGAGCAGTGTGATGATCAATGTGAAAAGGCACTGGAGAGCGTACACAATACTTACGTTGCTTTAGGTAAAGAAATGCCAAGAGTAATACCTGTAGCGTTAACTCAACGTCCGTTTTCACCAGAGCAAATTGCTCAGATTAAACTGAGTAAATGGCGCGTAGAGGACATGCCAAGTATTGCTAAGAACCTTATCGAACATTCACAAGTATATATTGTTGATCCACTTGGTAATATTATTATGGCTCATCAAATTCCTGCCGACGTTGAAAACTTATCACAATTTGGTAAACAGATTTTATCTGACATGAAAAAGTTATTAAAATATTCGAGGATTGGTTAATATGGGTAAGTTTAGTACTAACCGGAATGTCGTTATTAGAAGACTAGTATTTGTTAGTATTTTATTGGCCTTAGTTGTTGTTGTTTTGGGGGCGTATACTCGTTTAACTCATGCTGGTTTGGGTTGTCCAGATTGGCCTGGTTGTTATGGCTTTATTGATGTTCCTGAAACAGCTGAGCAAATATCTGTCGCGGAAAATGCTTTTCCGGAGCGTCCAGTAGAACCTGCTAAAGCTTGGAATGAAATGATTCACCGTTACTTTGCCGGTACTTTAGGTTTGTTAATTCTAGGTATCGCGTTTTTATCTTTAAAGCGCCGAAGGGAAGGACAACCGGTAATTTTACCTTTGTTGATTTTAGGCATAGTAATATTTCAGGCGGCTTTAGGAATGTGGACCGTAACCATGAAATTAATGCCAGTGGTTGTAATGGCTCATTTATTAGGTGGTTTTACTACGTTGTGTTTATTGTTTTTACTGTATATGCGTTTGGATCCCAACAGAATGCCAAGGGATGATTGGCAGATTAAAAAATACAGTAAATATGCGATGTTAGGTATCCTTATTTTGGGTGCTCAAATAGCATTGGGTGGCTGGACATCATCTAATTACGCGGCATTAACTTGTACGGAATTACCTATTTGTCAGTCGGGATGGGTTGATCAGCTTACCTTTGAAGAGTCATTTGACTTAATTCCGCCAAAGCGTGAAACCTATGAATTTGGGCATTTAGGACATAATGAACGGGTGACAATTCATGTAGTACACCGTTTAGGGGCAATTATTACCTCAATTTATTTAGCTTGGTTAATTTTAATGATTTTAATTAAATCACAAACCGAGTTTTTCAGAAATTCAGCTAAATTAATAGCTGTAGCATTAGTCGCACAAGTCAGTTTAGGTATTAGTAATATTTGGTTTTCTTTACCTTTATCTGTAGCCGTTAGTCATAACATAGTTGCTGCATTGCTGATGTTAACGTTAATTAGATTAACATATAGTTTAAAACGAAGGATTTAGAGGATTGCTTATGAACAAATCATCAACACTGGAAGCGAGTCCGACTGCACCTGTTACTGTTAGTTTGAGTAAAAAAATAAGGGCTTATTACGATATCACCAAGCCAAAAGTCGTTGCTTTATTAGTTTTGACCGCGTTAGTGGGTATGAGCTTGTCGGTACCCGGAGCAATTCCATGGCAACTACTGCTTCCTTCAATGTTAGGTATTGGTTTATTGTCATCAGCGGCAGCGGCTATTAATCATATTGTAGATGAAAAAATTGATGCTGAGATGGGACGTACCCATAATCGTCCGATACCTAACCAATTAATAACACCTCAGAGTGCTGTTCTTTTTGCAGTATTTCTTGCGATAGTCGGTTTTGTACTCCTTTATTTCATGGTTAATCCTTTAACTGCCTGGCTGACCTTTGCTGGTTTAGTGGGTTACAGTTTTATTTATACTATGTATTTGAAGCGGGCAACACCTCAAAATATTACTATTGGTGGTTTAGCCGGCGCTATTCCTCCGTTACTTGGTTGGACAGCGATGACCAATGAAGTGCATCCACATGCGTTATTACTGGTATTATTAATTTACACTTGGACACCACCGCATTTTTGGGCGTTGGCAATTCATCGTCAAAAAGAATATGCCAAGGTGAATATTCCAATGATGCCGGTGACACACGGCGTTAATTTTACCAAAACTCAAATATTACTTTATACGGTTTTATTATTTGTTGTTGGTTTATTGCCTTATCTTGTTGAAATGAGCAATTGGTTATATCTTATCGGCGCGGTAGTCCTTAATTTAATGTTCTTTGTTTATGCGTGGAAATTAAAATTCAATTCCGACGAAAATACCGCAATGGATACCTTTAAATTTTCAATCATTCATTTAATGGTATTATTTATCGTGCTGTTACTTGATCATTATCTTTTACCCCTTAGTTAAAGGTATGGTTTAAAGGTATGGTTTAAAGGTATTGGTTAAAGGTAAAAAAGATAAGGTACTTATACCGTAGGATGGGTTAGCCAAAGGCGTAACCCATCAATTAATTTAGCACCATATTACAAATTAATATTTGTTTTTATGGGGCTAATTATTATTGAAGGGTTACACTAAAAATTTTAAATATGAATAAATTGCTCTACATTATTGTTGCCCTAGCGGCACTTACCGCGGGTTCATTAGTTTTTTACAAATCGTTTTATTTGGCTCAACCAGAGCATTCTTTGTATTATCAACAGCCGCGTGTGATCAAGCCATTTGAATTGACTGATCATCAGGGTATTGCCTTTAACAACAAACAATTAAATGATAAGTGGTCGTGGGTATTTTTTGGTTATACCTCTTGCCCGGATGTTTGTCCGACAACTTTGCAAGAGCTTAATTACGTTTATGATGACCTAAAAGAAATTGCACCGACGCAGGTCTTACTGGTAACTGTAGATCCTAATCGAGATACTAAAGAAAAATTAGCCAGTTATATCGCGTATTTTAATCCTGAATTTAAAGCATTGAGAGCTGATCACTCTGTACTATTCCCTTTTGCCCGTAATATGGGTTTGATGTATGCTATTACAGACGTAAAAAACAATGATGATAATGAATCATCAGGATCTTATTCAGGTACCCGATACCTCGTTGATCATAGTGCCTCGTTAGTTTTAATAAATCCTGAAGGTTTAATTGCTGCTATTTTTAAACCAGACCATGAAATTGGGCAATTACCTACAATTGATGGGGAAAAGCTGGTTAGTGATTTTGCGAAAATTGTGCGCTTAACTCATTAAATTACAGTCTTAAACTTAATAAAGTTAAAGTTAGCGCAGTAAAAATAAGAGTAAGTGAACTACAGTGGATACCACTGACCACCTGCTTTTAAAATAAACCAAGGTTTTGAATACCAATAAAAACGCCCGGGATTGCTAATGCTCGGTGCGGTACAATTACACCTGACACGACCAACTGGCAAATCAGCACTGAAGTTAACAGTAAAGCTATATTTATCCTGCCAGCTAATTTCTTGACGACCTAAACCTGAGATATAGCAATTTAATTGTGATTTCTCAAAATCATCGATGGTAATATTAAAAGTTACCGACTTAGTTTGTTGATACTCAAATATGGTTTCGGCATTTTTCCCGTGTAATTCAATGTTAAAAGCGAGTGAATTTAACTTATCACTAAGGCTTACAAGATCGTCATAAGGCTGGGAAACAGGAAAACGCGGTATATTCGTCAAGTCTGTTGCTAAACCAACGGCACCGGATTGTTGCGTAAAGGCAACAAAATTATTTTCTTTGATCCACTGTTGAATTAAAGGCGTGTATTCTCCAAAAGGGTAAGCAAAATATTGCCAACTTTTTCCTGTTTTATTTTTTATCAATGCTTCACTGTGCAACAATTTATCGGTTTCTTCTTTAAACCAATCACGCTCGCTGGTACTTGTTGGTATTCTTGCCAGTGAAGTATGGTCAAAACCATGATTTGCAATGATCACACCTTCATCAGATAAAGATTTTAACTGAGACCATGTCAGGTAACTGGTGTAATTCAGTTCTACAGTGCTGGGATTGATGAAAATAGTATAGGGATAATTAAATTGGTTTAGCAGTGGTTTAGCATAGGTCAATATATCGGTATATGCATCATCAAAGGTAATGGCGACATGCTTATCTTTGAGTTTTTTCTGGTCTTTTATCGCATCTACAAACACAGATAATGGTACAACTGTAAAGTTGTTGTCACTTAAGTATTGTAAATGTGCTGCAAACTGTTTTGGGGAAATACTTGTACTCGTCGGCGTAGTATCACTGACATGATGATACTGTAAAATTACTGCGCAATTCCCTGAAAATTGAAAACAATAAACTAAAAATACTAATAGACACTGTTTCATATAATTTTTATTGTTGATTAACCTATTGTTAAAAATAGGTCGTTTTTCGGTAAAACACCTGCTTTTAGGTAAGTTTAGAGTCAAAAACTTGTTACTTTTTATGTTTTGTCCGTTTTGGTTGATTAACCTATTGTTAAAAGTAGGGTGAATATAAGGCAACGATAAATATTTTATATGATCCTAATTAGTATCATTTTAGAAAGCGGCCACTAAATTACTTTAGCAGTGCAAAAAGCCAAAAATCGAGTATTTGGCTTTATTCGGGATACAATAGAGTAACCGCTTACTGTTAATTTAGCTTGAGGCTGCTTGATTTCGAGTATTATTTGAGCCAATGGTAGGTTTAATAATTATTGCATCGATGTCGTCTGGTTTTTAAATACAAGATAACTAGCTTTAAGCTTAGGTATGATAGCTGCACAAATTAGGAACATTAAATCGACGGTTTGAGCAATGCTTGTGAAGGCATCCTTAACCTGAATTCAGATAACGTAATAGGATTGGTATTACTTGTTTATATTCATTCGCCAATAATCCCAAGCCAATGTAATTCCACGGAACAGCATAAATGCACTAAAAGCAAACCAAAGTCCATGATTGCCCCATTGGTAGGATAATCCAACAAAGACAAAAAATAGTCCCCCTGACAATGCCATGGTATTTCGCATCTGCTTTGATCGGGTTAAACCTATGTAAACACCATCTAGCAGAAAAGATAACCAGGCAATTGTGCAGATGCCTATCATCCAGGGTAAATATTGATTTACTACGGTTAAAACATCTGGGAGGTTGGTTAATAATTCAACCCAAATATTACCCCAGAATAGCAATCCAAGGGCAAAGCTAAAGCCGATAAATGCACTCCAGCAACCAGCAAGTATTACAATTTGGTTGATAGTAGACCATTGAGATTTGTTTGAAGTTTCTTGCTGTTGTGGTTGATGTGGTTGCGCTTGTTTTTTGGTTAGCTGCCCGTACGCTTGCCCTACTAATGACTCGGCTGCGTAAGCAAAACCGTCTAAAGCGTATGAAATAAAAATAAACAAATTCAGAAGGATCGCATTAGCGGCAAGAAAAATATCACCAAGGCCAGCACCCCTCACCGTCATATAAGCTAAACAGATTTGTAATATTGATGACCGGATAAAAACATCTTTATTAAGACTAAATAGTCGTTTAAATAATTGCCAGCGCCAGCTCAGGTGGTTTTGAATATGTTGTTTTAATTCATTTCTTAATACCGTAACAAGCAATATTAAACCACAATAATCAGCTATTACTGAAGCAATGGCTACGCCCTTTACCCCCCAATTCAGTCCAATGACAAACCAGAGATCCAAAATTATATTAATAGAGTTAATAATAACGAGTTGTGCCACTACCCATTTAATACGTTGGCTGGCAATGAAATAACCGAGGAAGACTAAATTTATCAACGCCGCTGGAGTGGAAAAAATGCGTATTTCAAAATATTGTCGACCATAAGTTTGAACTTGTTCACTGCCACCTATCAATGAAAAAGCAATTTGCTGTATAGGCCATTGCAGCAACATAATTAACAGAGAAGCTCCGACAGCGAGAGCTAATGAATGCCAAAAATAATCCCATGCTTTATCCGTGTTTAATTCGCCTAATGCCTGCGCAATAACTCCGGTAGTGGACATTCTTAATGAACCCGCCAGCCAGAATATAAGTGTTATTACCATTGAACCGACAGCGATTCCCCCCAGATAATAAACATGTTCTAAATGGCCAATAACTGCGGTATCAACTAAACCTAATAATGGTGTGGTGATATTTGAAAAAATCATCGGAAAAGCTAACATCAGTAGCTTTTTTTGCGTATTTTTTATTGGGAGATTATTCAAGGTTTTTTTATACAGATATCATGTGAGGAATGCTTTTTGTGTCAGTAGAGATACAACTTTTAATGGGCATTAATAATAAACACTAAGTCAAAACCTAGTGTTCTTTGAGATACCTGCTCTTTTTTTATTACGGGTAAAAAGTCCTGCTACGCGATTAGCGAAAATTCCAATATAACCCCAAATAGAAACCAGACAACCACAACCGACAAAGAATATACCGACCAGTTGCCATAAGTGGTGTTGATAATAGCCTAAATAAACAAAAGCTAATCCAACAACAAACAGGCCAAGTCCATACAAAAAAATGGTTAAACTTCGTTGAGGGTTTTGGCCTAGTTTTTCTAAGAGTGATTTCATTAGTGTTTAGGTAAATAGTGGTTAATAATATGAATGTTCGCCGCGCTGGTGCTCAGTCATATCTCTAACACCTTTAATTTCATCACCCATTTCTTCAATCAGTTGTTTTTCAATACCTTCTTTTACCGTTAAATCTATTTGGCTACAACCGTTACAGCCACCACCAAATTGTAAAACAGCATAACCGTCTTCAGAAATTTCCACCAAGGTACATTCACCGCCATGTCCGGCTAACTGAGGATTAACTTCTGCTTGTAAAAAGTAATTAACACGCTCAAACAATGGGGCATCATCTGCAATTTTACGAAGTTTGGCATTAGGTGCTTTTAGGGTTAGTTGAGAGCCCATTTGATCTGTAGTGAAATCAATTTCAGCCTCTTCTAAAAAAGCCTTGCTTGCGCCATCAACAAGGGCATTAAAACCATTGAAAGACAAGATGATATCATCGGCTTCGGCTGCTTCCGGAGGACAGTAAGATACACCGCATTCTGCACTGGCAGTACCAGGATTAACAACAAATACGCGAATATGTGTCCCTTCGGCTTGTTGAGATAATAATTTAACAAAATGGGCCTGAGCCGTATCGGAAATATTGATCATAGGTTTATAACTCTCTTTTTGGGCCGTTTATAACAACTAATACCCGACTAAATTACTCAAGTATAGTCATTTTACCCTTCTAAAGCACTCAGTGCCAGTAGTAGTTTGGGTATAGTATAAACTACTGTCTTATTATCACGACAATCAAGATGATTTTACCTGTTATTTTTGCTATTTTATGCGAGCTTATAAAAGGAAAGCTTAAATGTCATTGTGCCGAATTTTAACTTTATTTGTTTTTACCTCTGTTATTGCATTCACAGTACGGGCGACGTCTGTTGCAGAATATTTACCTGATAATCATATCTATAATGTTAATGTGCCAACGCCAGACCTGAGTTTGGGATACGAACTTGGGCAACATCATCCAAGACATGATCAGGTGATAACTTACCTGCAAAAACTTGCCCTAAGCTCAGACCGTGTAAAATTGACAGAAATAGGCTTAACAACTGAATTGCGAAAACAGGTGTTGTTAACCATTTCTCATCCTGATAATTTAGCCGATCTTGATAATATTCTGCAGCAGAGAAAAATAACCTCGTTTGGTACAAAAACAACTGCATCTCACCAAGCTGAAGAGCCTTTGGTGGTGTGGCTGGGATATAGTATTCATGGTGATGAAATAAGTGGTACCAACGCAGCAATGGCGGTTGCTTATCACTTTGCGGCCAGCCAGAATCAAGGGTTAGAAGCGCTATTAAAAAACACCATCATTGTTATCGAACCAAGCTTAAATCCAGACGGTATGGACAGATTTGTCAACTGGGTAAATACTCACCGAGGTACTACGGTTAATAGTGATCCAAATCATATTGAGCATCATCAGGGATGGCGAACTGGGCGCACTAATCATTTTGGCTTTGATTTGAATCGCGACTGGTTGCTGCTAACGCAAAAAGAAACTCAACACAGATTAAAATATTTTCATCAGTATCAACCTAATGTTTTGGGCGATTTTCATGAAATGAAGCGTAATGGCAGTTACTTTTTTCAACCGGGAATTCCAAGTAGAACTCACCCATTAACGCCAGCTAAAAATATAGAACTAACTCAACTATTGGCGGGTTATCATGCTTCAGCATTAGATAAAGAACAGCGCCTTTATTACAGCGAAGAAAATTATGATGATTTTTTTTACGGCAAAGGTTCCACTTACCCTGATATTAACGGCGGCGTGGGTATTCTATTTGAACAAGCTAGCAGTCGAGGATTACAGCAAGAGACGGTGAATGGGATTTTAACTTTTGAATTTGGTATCCAAAATCATGTGCTCACTTCTTTATCTACGGTCAATGGTGCATGGGAGAACAGGAACAAATTAAAACAATACCGTACAAATTTTTATAAACAAGCAGAAAAGCAGTCTAAGAGAGAAAAGGTAAGTGGTTACTTACTAAGTGAGAAATATGATAAATATCGATTGAATGCTTTTTTGAATAAATTAAAACAGCATCAAATTAAGGTTTATCATTTGGCGGAAGATTTCCGTCATAACAGTAAATTATTCAGCAAAAACGATAGTTATTATGTACCTTTGGTACAACCACAATATCGTGTGATAAAAGCTTTGTTTAATCAGGACACAGAGTTTAAAGATAATACTTTTTATGATGTATCAGGTTGGACATTACCGCTGGCAATGGATATCGAATTTCATCTTGTTTCACGAACCTGGGGTTTAAAGTTAGTCAGTTTACCATGGCAACCTTCAGTTGAACCGACAGCAGAATTCAGGGAAGGAGCTTACGCCTACATTTTTGATTGGCATCATTTCCTGGCCCCAAAATTATTGAATCAATTACTGCGTAAAAATATAAAAGTAAAGGTGGCGACTAAACCCTTTACTACGATAGTTTCAGGTGAAAACAGAAATTTTGCTAAAGGGTCAATTGTTATTCTTGCGGGTTTACAAAGCAATGAAAATTGGCAGAAAGTATTAGCACAATTGAGTTTAAAATCTCAAGTAGAAGTAATGGCAGTATCGAGTGGATTATCATCTAAAGGGATTGATTTAGGTAGTGGCTCTTTGCGAGCAATAACACCTGTTAATGTATTATTACTCGGTGGCGAAGGGGTCTCACAATATGAAGCGGGCGAAATTTTATTTTATCTGGATGATACCTTAAATATTCCTGTTTCTGTCATTGATATTGCACGCTTTAGGAATACAGATTTAAGCCGTTATAGTCATATTATTATGGTTGATGGTAACTACAACTCACTTAGATCTGCAGCAGTTAGTCAACTTGAACAGTGGACTGAGCAAGGGGGAGTGATATTTTCACAAAAACGAGCGGCTAAATGGTTATCAGAAAGAGGAATTTTAAAGGCTAATTTTGTCAGTGAAGCGCAAATTGATGGAATGTTTGATACTGAAAATTTGCAATATCAAGATAAAGAAATACTATCAGCCAGAAAACGTATAGCAGGTGCGATATTTGAGACAGAACTTGATAACGGACATCCGCTAACCTACGGTTATACTAAAACAAGTTTACCGGTTTTTAGAAATAGTACGCTTATTATGACCAAGCCAACACACCCCTTTATTACCGTAGCAAAATATAGCTCAAGCCCATTAATGAGCGGGTATGCTGACAGGAATCTGGTGAACCGTATTGCTAATAATGCAACAATTGTTGCTCATAACTTGAAAAGTGGACGAGTGATCGCAAGCAGTGATAATTTGACCTTTAGGGGATATTGGCATGGTAGCGCAAAAATATTAGCTAATAGCCTCTTTTTTGCTAAAGCATTTAGCGCGCCAGTGAAGGACTAAGGTAATTTCTGGCATGTAAATATAGGCATTTAGTTATTGGTTATTAGTATCTAGTTATAGGTATTTAAATATTAGGTAAAGATAAACTGACGGTCATTAAGGTGACCGTTTTTGTACCATTTTTTTTAAGTAATTTACAGATTTCATTAGCAGTACTGCCCGTGGTAACCACATCATCAATTAATAATACATGTTCGATAACTTCTCTGTTGTTGACATTAATCGCAAACGCATTTTTTAGATTTTTTCGTCTTTCGTTTCCTGTTTTTCCAACTTGGCTGGTGGTTTTCTTAATTCGTTCAAGTGCAGAATCTAAATAAGGAATTGTGACTCTTTCAGCAAAGTGTCGGGCAATAAAGTGTGCTTGATTATAACCTCGACTTTGCCATTTTTGACTATGTAAGGGAACGGACATTATTGCTTGTGGTTTGGTTAAAACGTGGTTTTTAGTTAACGTTTGCCAATGATCGTATAACTGATGAGCAAATAAGCTCGCTAACTCAAATCGACCCTGATATTTAAACTGACTTAGCCACTGGTTAAATGGCCAAATATGGGGGGATAAACACACTAAATGATCAAATTGATTATTGGTTAATGCCTGGTTGATTGCTGGCCAATTCAGAAGATCCCCTTGAGTATATTGATGATTAAAAAGGGGTAAATCGTCAGTGCAATACTGACATAATAAAACATAGTGTGAACAACGTCCGCCACATAAATCACAACTGCTTAAGGTTAATTGAGCTTTGTGTAACATAAAGTTCAATTTGTCAGTAACAATACGGGATAAGCTTCCTTGTTTGTCTCTGCTAAATTCCATTATTAGCAACCTTTCTGTAAACTAGTGATAATGACTCAGGGGATATAATACGTTAAGTATAAAACTTAAGCACTAATATCCGACCATAATTTAAGCAGAAAGAATGACTATGGGTGAAAATTTGAAAATCACGAGCCAGGGGCAAGGGACCCCATTAGTTTTTATTCACGGCTGGGGTTTAAATTCAGGCGTATGGCAACCTATCATCGCTAAGTTAATTAACCAATTTGAAGTGATCACGGTTGATTTACCCGGTTTTGGTAACAATGCGAATAAAACACTTACTTCTTATTCTTTAATAAACGTTGCTGAACAAATTATTAAATCCATTGATAAACCAGCAATATATATTGGTTGGTCACTGGGAGGATTAGTGGCAACTAAAATAGCCCTGATGGTTCCTCAAAAAGTACAGGGTTTGATCACTATTGCGAGTTCGCCATGTTTTGTAGAAAAGAGCTTTGACCAAGAGAAAGCAAATAATAAGACTACCGATGAAGACTCGTTTGTAACCCCAACCAAATGGCCTGGTATTAAAGCATCACTGTTAGCAGGGTTCCATCAACAATTGTCTCAGGATATTAAAAAAACACTTGCTGTTTTTTTGAAAATTCAAGCAATGGGTAGCCCTCACATCAGACAGGACATTAAACAAATTCAAAAGTTAGTGATGGAATTTCCCGAACCGAGCAGAGCAACACTGGATGATTCATTGTCATTGTTAGAAACGGTAGATCTTAGAGAGCAATTAGCTGAAATTACCTTACCATTTTTACGCTTATACGGTCGTTTAGACAGTTTAATACCTAAAACTGTACCGGCACTGGTCAGTGAATTATCTAAAACCAGTGAACAGCATATTTTTCATAAAGCTTCTCATGCTCCTTTTATTTCTCATCCTGATGATTTCTTTCAAGTAATATCTGAATGGTTATTAAAAAATTCAATGTTGCTGCCCCAAGCAGGTAAATAATGACATCTTGAGGCAAGCGCATGTTTACTTTTTAACGTTTTTGGTTGATAATTAATCAACGGGTGAAAGTAATAAATGAAGAGAACATTGTTTTTTTTATTGTTTGGTTTATTGTTTTTTTCTGATCCTGTAATAGATTTTGCAGTAAGGGGAGTGAGATGGAAATCCAATCAGCTTTAAGCTCTGGGCTACAAGGGTTTCAAAATGCAACAGAAGATGCAAAGAAAGCAGCCGCGGACATTGCCAGTCAAACAGCGAGTAATCGTAAGGCTGGAGAAACTTATCAAGTTCAGGCAAATAAAGAGACTGAGTCGAAAGAGCCAGTGGCAACAGCTAATTTTCAAGCACCTGATTTAACTGAATCAGTTGTTAAACTTAAAGTTGCTGAAGTACAAGCTAAGGCTTCTGCCGCAGTTATTCAAACGGCTGATGAAACTTTAGGTACGTTAATAGATGTTCGGGTTTAATTGATATTGAAGCTTAATAACTTAAAAAGTTGGCTATTATGAATATTACTCCGCATATATCGCCTTTACCAATTGCGACGGTGGTCAATCCGCCGACGGAAAGCCTGCGTCGTGATAATAATGTCCGTGAAGTTGTCGCTCAGCCTGCGGCGGTTGCCCAATCAGCCGCAGAGAAAGGAGTAGCATCAGAGAAAGATAAAAATAAAACCCCCGCCCAAAACAATGAACACATCGATTTTGCTAACCTTCGTAAACAAGCAGAAGAAAACAGCACTTCAATAGGAAACTCTACCGAAAAACATAGTGATTCATCTTCCGACTCACAGCAACAGGCATCAAATTCAGAAGAAAATAAAGAAGAGCAGAACCAAGCTCAGGCTAACGAAGCTGGCGCTATTCGTGGTGATGGGTCAATTGCGGGAGAAAATGAATCTGTTAATGAGGCTAGTAATAAAGAAAAATCTAAACAGCGGCTTGAAGAAAGACAAATACAGAGTTTAAAACAAAGAGATCGTGAAGTTCGCGCTCATGAACAAGCGCATGCATCAGTTGGGGGATCTTCAACCGGTGCTCCATCGTATACTTTTCAAGTTGGACCTGACGGTAAAAAATATGCTGTTGGCGGGGAAGTTTCTGTTAATACATCATCAGTAAGTGGTGATCCCCGGGCGACTATTACTAAAATGCAAAAGGTTTATTCAGCGGCTCTAGCGCCAGCCAATCCTTCCAGTCAAGATTATCGTGTAGCAGCCAGTGCCAGTCGTGCTATTTTGCAGGCTCAAACTGAAATTTTGGCTACAGATCCTTTAGAGGAGCCTGTTGAACATGCTCGTGCTATTACCAATGCTAAATTTAGTCAACAAGTTGAGTCTGAAAGTGAAAGCACGGACGTTATTGCTAATGATTTTGATGCATTAATTAACCAAACATTGAAAGCACAAGAGGAAATATCACCTGAACGTACTGAAGAAGTTGCGCAAAGAGCGATGCGAATAGAAAAGTTTTATCAGAAAATTAATCAAGCTTATGAAAAAGCGCCAAATTTTCAATTTCAACTCACCGCTTAATCAATTTATTAATGCCATTGGTACGATAAGTAGGATGGGTTAGCGCCTATGACGTAACCCATCAAAATATTGCTTACACAACAACTAAACTAAAACCAAAACCAAAACAAAAGTAACAAAAATTAAATACCAAAGTCCTCACGGTATTTTTTTATAAGCGCTAAACTTTCCGTCATGCTGGCTTGTTCTTCTAAATAATTTACCACGTCAGCCAGCGTAACAATTGCAATTACTTTGGTGCCAAAATCACGTTCAACTTCCTGAATAGCAGATAATTCTCCCTGACCTTTTTCTTGACGGTCAAGTGCAATTAAAACCCCTGATAATTCAGCACCGTGGGCTTTAATTATCTCCATTGATTCTCTGATAGCCGTACCTGCGGTGATCACGTCATCAACCAACATGATTTTACCTTTGAGCTCAGCACCAACTAGACTGCCACCTTCACCATGTGTTTTAGCTTCTTTACGGTTAAAACAATAGGGTATATCCATATTGTGGTTATCTGATAAAGCAACTGCTGTTGTGGTCGCAATTGGTATACCTTTATATGCCGGACCAAATAACAAATCGAATTTAATACCAGAGTCAGCCAGTGCTGACGCATAAAATCGGCCTAACCGGGCTAAATCGCCGCCAGTATTAAATAAACCTGCATTAAAAAAATATGGACTTATTCGGCCTGACTTTAAAGTAAACTGTCCAAATTTTAACACTTGTTTTTCTAAAGCAAACTGAATAAATTCGCGTTGATAATCTTTCATCATTTATTCCTGTTAATACCAACTGGTATGATTATTAGTTTAATGCGGATTTTTGCAGATCAAATAATTCATTGATACCATCTTTAGCCAATTTCAACATCTCTTGCATTTCATCAAAAGAGAAAGGCTCTTCTTCCGCAGTGCCTTGTACTTCAATAAGTTTACCTGTATCTGTCATGACCACATTCATATCTGTATCGGCAGCAGAATCTTCCACATATTCTAAATCGGCAATTGGCACACCTTGATAAATGCCAACAGAAACCGCAGCAATCATATGTTTTAAAGGATTAGTTTTAATAATATCTTTTGCACGCATATAATTTAATGCGTCAACAAGTGCAACACAGGCACCTGTAATTGAGGCGGTTCTTGTACCGCCATCGGCTTGAATAACATCACAATCAACAGAGATAGTATTTTCACCCAGTGCAGTTAAATCAACCGCAGCGCGTAAAGATCGGGCAATAAGACGAGAAATTTCCAAAGTACGGCCACTTTGTTTTCCATTAGCAGCTTCGCGGCGCATACGGGTATGTGTTGAACGAGGTAACATGCCATATTCTGCTGTTATCCAGCCTTTGCCTTGACCTTTTAAAAAACGTGGTACACCTTCTTCTACAGAAGCAGTACAAATAACCTTGGTATCACCAAACTCAATTAATACTGAGCCTTCGGCATGTGTTGTGAATTGACGAGTGATGGTAACTGGACGAATTTGTCCTGTGGTTCTTCCACTTGGGCGCATAATAAATTTCCTGTATAAATAAATTGCGGCAAATTATATACCTAATTGATTTGAAAATGAATAAATCTGCGTTTTTATTAAGTTAGATTTAAAATGCGCGATTTGTTAGTCCAATTATATTAAATAATGTAATGGGTAATGGTTTGAATAGCTCGACTAAACCAAATCAGACCTATTCTTGTGAAATATAGTTGAGTGATCTAAGGTCTTCTACAGTATCGTCAATTCGCGGGATATTTTATGAGAATTTATTTTTTACAGGTGCTTTTTATTTTCAGTGCTTTTATTTTTAGCCAATCAGCTTCTGCGGAGAATAAACTGCAATTACCCACTTATAGTACCGAATATAATGTTCAGAGTGATCCGTTTAAAGATGCAGTAGCTGCCATTAAATTAGCAGGAGAAAGTAACCGCAATGTTTTAATAGAAATAGGCGGGAACTGGTGTACCTGGTGCCATCGAATGGATGCGTTTTTAGAAAAAAACCCTGAAGTTTACCATTCGTTGCACAGTAAATTTGTTGTCTTGAAAATTAGTGTAAGTGACAGTAATGAAAACGAAGCATTTATGAAAGCCTTACCCCCTGTTTTAGGATATCCGCATATGTATGTCTCAACAGGTAGCGGAAAAATGATTTTATCGAAAGATACAGCAGAGCTGCAAGAAGATGGAAAATACTCGATAGAGCGTTGGTTAGAATTTATGGATACCTGGCAAGCACAAAACAATGCTGAAAGTAAAAAGGCTAGTCTGTTATGAATGTTATAAAATCTTTTTTTGATAGAAATTATAAAACGCCATTATGGTTTATAGAAAAGCGGTTTACAGAAAAGCGGTGTACAGAAAAGCGTTTCAAAGAGAAGAAGCTCAAAGAAAAACAAACATCGATCAATTCCAATCGTCGTAACGCATTAAAATCTGCGGGTGGAATAGCCGCTTTAGTTGCTTTGCCGCGCATTGTTTTTAGTAAAGAACAGTCGTTACTTCTGCAAGATAGCGTCAAAATCGATCCCTGGCAGACGCTCGATGCAGTATTAAATCACTTATTACCTGAATCACCCACGGGTCCAAGTGCTAAAGACATTCAAGCAACCATGTATTTGTACAATGTTATGTATGAACAGCCAACTGAACAAGATGAAAAAGACTTTATTGTTAAAGGCGTTGGTTGGCTAAATGGTTATGCAAATAAACAACTGAATAAAGCTTTCGTGCATTTATCCTTTGACGAAAAAGAAACGATTTTGCGAGGCATAAGTGCTTCTCAAGCGGGTGAAAATTGGTTAAGTACATTAGTTGGCTACATATTAGAGGCTATGCTGACCCCACCTGTTTACGGTGGTAATCCGGATGGTATTGGTTGGAAGTGGCTTGATCATAAAGCGGGTTTCCCTTTACCTAAAGCAGGTAATCGATATTATGAATTACCGGGTCAGCAAAGTGCCAAGCAGAACAATTTAATCGCCTCATTTCCACAACAAAAGTCTCAAGAACAATCATCAGTGAAAGGTAAGAAAGCATGAGTTTTGATATTTGTATTGTCGGCAGTGGTGCTGGTGCTTCTCCTGTTGCTTATACCCTGGCAAAAGCTGGCGCAAAAGTATTAGTGCTGGAAAAAGGGCCATGGTTAACGGAAAAAGAATTTTATAAAGATGAGCTTGCCATTAGTTTACGTGATGCTTATAACCCTAAGTTAACTGATGAACAGCATGTTATTGAAGAAGAATATGAAGATAATGACGGTGAAAGTTACTGGCAGGGAGAGCCAACCAGTGAATCGGGCTGGACATTTTGGAATGGCACCGTTGTTGGTGGTTCATCTAATTTCATGAGTGGATATTTCCATCGGCTTAAACCTGTGGATTTTCGTTTAAAATCTACTTTCGGCGCCATCCCGGGGGCAAATGTAGCAGATTGGCCAATCAGTTATGATGATTTAGAACCCTATTACGCAATGGTGGATAAACACGTCGGTGTTTCAGGTAGATTAGTTGAACATCCCCATCAGGAACCCAGATCGACCCCTTTTCAATATCCACCTTTAGCTGAACATGCCATTTCAGGATGGATTGATAAAGCTGCAGAAAAAATTGGTTATCACACAATGCCAGTGCCAAGAGCGGTATTATCTCAACCCGCAATGGGCCGGCAGAGTTGTGAATATTCGGGTTATTGTAGCAATTATGGATGTTCTTCCGGGGCAAAAGGCAGTGGTCGTGCAGCATTGTTAAATCATGCGGTTGCCAGTGGTTATTGCACCATTAAACCTGAATCTAAAGTCTATAAAATTGCTACGGGTGATGACGGAAAAATTACAGGCGTACTTTATTATGACAAACAAGGTCGCAAGCAAAAGGCTGTAGCTAAATATTATATTATCGCTTGTCAGGCAATTGAAACATCCCGTTTATTGCTGGCTTCTAAAGGAAAAAAATTCCCTGACGGGTTAGCGAATAATCACGGACAAGTTGGTAAAAACATTGTTTTCAGTGGTGGCGGTACAGGCAGTGGAGACTTTTTCTACGAAGATTTGAGTGAAAAACAAGTTAATGAGCTTAAGCAAGTCGGGCCTTTTATTAATCGTGCCATTCAAGACTGGTATGAAATAGAGGATAAGAATTTTGCCGGCAATAATAAAAACGGCAAAGCAAAAGGAGGTACTATCGACTTCCTCTTTTATCAAAACCCTGTATCTCGTGCGATGGGCACACAATGGGATGAAAATGAAAATCTTGTTTGGGGCGAGCAGTTAAAGCAAAATTTAAAAACAGAATTTACAACGTATAAAACTTTACGTTTTGAAGTGTTCAATGACTGGTTACCCAATGATGATTGTTTTGTTACTTTAGATCCTGAAGTGACAGACAAATGGGGAGATCCTGTCGCGAAGGTGAGAATTGGTGGCCATCAGCAAGATTTAAGTGTTGGAGAATATGTTGCTGAAAAAGCGGAAAGATTATTGGAAGCTATGAGAGCTACCAACGTCAGTTCATCGGTAAGCAGCTCGCCACCCTCAAATTTACAAGCAGGGGGTTGTCGTTTCGGTAACGATATTAAAACGTCGGTGCTGAATAAATACTGCCAGGCGCACGAAGTAGATAATTTATTCGTAACCGACGGCTCATTTATGCCCACTGGTGGCAGCGTGCCTTACACTTATACAATTTTCGCTAATGCGTTTCGTGTTGCCGAGCATATTAAACAACGCTGGCAAAAACAAGTTGGTTAGTATCAATCTTGTGCCATTGGTTCGTTCTCGCTACGAGCCAGTTTCAGGACGAATATTAGTTAAATTTTGGCTATGTTCCATAATGCTGTTGTCCCCCATATGCAGCAGCCAATATTTGCTGCTTATCTAGCTTTGCGTTACTTT
>JABSOJ010000318.1 GCA_013216005.1 Alteromonadaceae bacterium
GATGGAGCCCAAGGGTTGCAAGGGGAACAAGGCGTTTCAGGTCAGGATGGTCAAGACGGTGAAAAGGGAGAAAAAGGTGATCGTGGTGAAAAAGGCGATCAGGGTGACAAGGGCCAAAAAGGTGATAATGGCATAGACGGTGCTCAAGGAACACAAGGTCTTGCGGGTCAAAATGGCATTAATGGTGTAGATGGAATTAACGGAACTAATGGCACCAATGGAAGAAATGGAACAAACGGTGCTGATGGTAATAATGGTCTCGATGGTTTAAATGGTGAAGGTTGTACAACATTTAATGATCCGCAAAATTCACATCAAGTCGTGATTGAATGTGGTGAATTCATGACTTTTTTGCGTGATGGTCTTCCAGGAACAAATGGTGTGGATGGCCTTCCCGGGACAGATGGTCAAAATGTTGATACCCAAGCCGTTGTTGATGCAGTGAATGAAGTCACTAATGCGCTGACCGCTTCATTTTCTACGGGTTCAGTTGTTTCAGGAACCGGTGATTATATTACTTTGTTTGATCAAACCAATATCGATGCGAATACGGTAAAAGTTAATGCCTTAAAAGAAAAAATCAATTCCGAAAATTCAACGTTTTATCAGTCCATTAAAGACAAGTTTTCTTTTAATGTCACAGGCTCAGGTTATGCGGCCAATAATTTAGAACTTGGAAAGTGGGGCACTTACAACATTTCAATTTCACGCTATGCCGATCATTTTGGGGGCATTGGTAATATCATTATGTTTTTGGCTACTTTGTTAGCGTTATCGATTGTTTTATCTGGGGTGCGTTTATGAAGATAAGTTTGTTCTTATTAATGTTGGTGTTGTTTCCGTCTTTTGCTCATGCAGGAATTATTGATGGTATTAGCGGTTTTTTCTCTGCTTTACTTGGTTACGTGGAATCTTTCTGGGAATTTTTAACCGTGGGTATCCCCACGATTATTGGCGACTTTTTTGTTTGGCTTTCCTCTTATTTACTGTATTTAAAGTTCACGTTTCTCTTGTCTGGTTTGGAGTTTGCGCATTCAGTTGCAACGACTTTTCTAAACATGATCAACATTTCAGAGGCGATTAATGTCGCTATTAATTCACTTCCACAAGATTTTAAACAGATCGCCATTGATATCCGTTTTTTTGATGCGTTGACTTTGGTTATTGAAGCTTGGATCACAAAAATGGTTTATTCAGGTTTTTAAAGTTAAGGGATAACTAATGCGTTGGAGGGTAACATTTATTGAAATCTTAAAATTAGAGGGTAACGTTTATCGCAACTAAAATATTTCATGGTCCTCCTGGTTCTTATAAATCATCAACAGCGATGTGGTTTGAAATCGTTCCGGCATTGCGTCAAGGCCGTGTGGTTGTCTCGAACCTTCAGGGGCTAAAGTCACTCGATGAAATTCAGCATTTGCTAGGTGAAGTGTTTCCAGAGTCAACGCGCTTGTTACGCATCAGTATCGGAAATGAATCTGGTTTAGCGTTAATGCGCAATTTTTATCATTGGTTACCGATTGGAGCCATGATTTTTATTGATGAAATTCAAGACGTTTACCCCAATGATAAAAGCTTTAAACCAGCTGGTCATGATTATAAAACAGAAGGGTTTTTTGATGATCATTTACCCAAGGAATTCGTTGAAGTTTATCATCAGGAGCAACGACAAATTAAAAACAATGTCGATATTGCTGACTATCAGGACGACTTAGGCGATTCACTTTTTGATGATCGGGCCTATTTACGTTACCCACGAACATTACGTGAATGTTTCATGAGGCATCGGCATTACAATTGGGACATCTTGCTTGCAACCCCTGATATTAAAGAAGTTGCTGCATTTATCCGTTCAGTATGTGAAGTCGCTTATTGCCATTCTTCAAAAGATGCTATTCCTGTTTCCTATTACAAAAGACGTCCAAGAATTTTAGAACATTTGCCTAAAACTAACGGGCTTACGGTCGGAAAAAATGACATTGTGACGTTTCAAAAGGTGCCTTTAGATGTATTTCAACTTTATCAATCCACAGCAACGGGAAAAGGCACTAAGTCAGGGGTGGGTCGGTCGCCTTTTACTGGTCGGCTTGTGCTTGGCTTCGCCTTTGTGGTTGCCTATTTATTGTATATGGTTTTCTTTTTCTTCCGTGATGATCAGCCTGAAGTTGATAAAACATCTGTTGATAGTCCATTTGTTAAAGTATCACCTCGTCAGAAAGCAATTGAAACGACTAAAACGACTAATAGCCATGATATGGCAGTTGGTCAAAAAGGTGCTGTTAAGGCTGCTGTTGCTGGTTTTCGTGATGTTGGTGTTTCGGTTATTCATTCGGCTGATAATTTTGTAAATTTACCTTTCGGGGCCTCCAGAATGTATTTAACCGGCTCTGAATTGGTGAGATATTCTAAGCAGCTTGTTAGCCGTAGTTATGCATTCGTTATGATCATCAATGATGAGCAATATTCGATTAATTCAATGACCTTAAGAGATATGGGTTATCAAATTTTTTATAAGTCGCCTTGTTTGGTTGAGCTTCGATCTGATGTGCGTAGTCATTATCTTTATTGTGAGCCTTCAAAAATTGAATTGCCTCAGATTAATGCCGTTGATTCTCCTGCGGTGTCATTATCATTATTACCAGTTGAGTAATTTTGATTAAGCTTTGACAAATAAGCGGCTTCTCGTCGTTGGAGGCGGAGGGCGAAGCCTGAGCAACGACAACGAAACGATGAGAAGCCGCTTATTTTTGAGTTAATTCAGGTTGATTTTTCTTGTGTCTACTTTGCCTTTTATTTTTATACCTAGGAAATCCCTCTTGGAGCCCTTTATTCATAAGGGATTAATCTATAACATATTTGCAACTGGCTAGATGGTTTGGGTTTTTGTTCTATTTATGATTACTAATATTTTAAAATTATGTGACTTCAATCCAAGGACTTCTTTGTTCGCATAGTTGACCTAATAACCTGAAAAGTTTAAGGTCTTCTTAAAGCGATAACGGAAGTTCAGGGATGCAGAAAAAGTGACATACGAAGAGTTTTACTACAGTATCGACTGTAAATTTCCATACCACGACTCAGAATCGTGGAAATTAATTATTGATAAATCTTTAGATATAGGTGGTGATGCTCCTTTCTTGGTTCTTCATGAAATTTGCCGTGTTCCCACCTCTGAAAAGTTAACTAGGGATAATCATTTAAAAATTTACGAATATTGGAAAACTGTAATTTCCCATCCAATACAAGAATTAATTGAGCCTGTTGTTTATTCGTATATTAATAAAGATGAATTGAGTGATGATTCAGCTCTTGAAATAATGGAATTATTAAAACCTTATAGAAACAGCTTTAATGCCCTCACGATTATTCTTTTTTCTTGTGAAGACATAAAAGATAAAGTCGACGACATGTACGAACAAATAGTTGCAGAGTGGAAAAATAACTAAGTAGCACCAATGACAGCTATTAGCACTAAAGCAGGCCTATAAGGCCGTTTGTTCATATCAATAAAAGGTCAGTTTTGTGGTAACTACTGTCCTTTTTGATTTTAAATTTAGCGAGTTATAGATTTTTGTTCTTATACCTAGGAAATCCCTCCTGTAGCCCATTATTCTAGCGTGGTCTAGGTATTAACGGTTTATGATTTATAGAGTGTTATATTCGGATAAATATTATATGATTTCTAAAAAATGCAAATTGATTATTAAAATTAAGAGGTAAACGATGCAGTGTTATTATGTCAGACTTAAAGAAAATCAGACTTTAAAAACCCGACTGGAGGCAGAACAAGTAATATAAATGGAAATGTTTAAACAGGAAGACAGATTTATTGAAGATGAATTAGGTTCTATAGAGGTCTATGAAAAAGGTACAGAGCAAAAATGCCTAGATTTTATAAATAATATTAAGGGGGATTATTTAAAAACTCAATTTGAAATTATTAAGCGTTAAAAGTATTAGAAAAACAAAGAAAACAATCGGCTAATTAAGTGAAATACTATGATAGGAGACCCTTTGTTTATAAAGGTCTCCAATAGAAATTGTATCGATATAAATATGATAAGTTTGCCAGACTTTTATTTATCTAACTCTTGAAAGCTTTGTACTTTTCTTTAGTTTCAGCCACATACAACTCGAAAATGGGTCAAATCAAGCCTAAAAAAAGTACTAGGTCACATCGTAGATACAAATGATTGGTTTGTCAGTGGTGCTCAGAGCGAAGCGGATTTGTTATGTTATTCTATTTTGAGCAATGGACAATTTTGGGTACTGTAGAAAAGGGATCTTTATAGCTTATTTTTATACCCGTTTACCTTTAATAAAAATAAATACCTCCGTCCTGCAAAACTTCTTTTAAGTCTTTTGTCTTTTAAAGTCTAACAAACATGAATAACCACTTTTATTGGAGGGACCCGCGTTAGCGGGAGGAGCCAATCAAATTGTTGTTCATGCTTTTTTGATCTATTTAATTTTTCTTTTATAATGTGCGTTTTTAACCTTCTATGGAAATATCATGAAAAAGTTTATGACAATGATTTTACTTTTATTTTGTGTAAATGCTCATTCCGATCAAACAACAGGCTTGGGAAAAGTTACCGAAATATGGTCGGGTTACAGTTCTGGTATGATTTTATTTAAATTGGATATTCCGTTTATTAATCCTAATTCATGTAGTTCAGGAGCGTATTCTGTTGATGCCACAAAAGCAGATGTGGATAAATTCTTATCTATGCTTTTAACAGCACAATCCAGACAAGCATCTGTGCAAATTATAATTTCAGATACAGCTTGTTATGGCGGTTATGCAACTGCGTTAAGAATGGGGATAAGATCATAAGAGAATTACAAAGCTAAGGAGCTGTCGGTTTTAATTTTAAATTCTGAGGCCCGATAAGACACAAAAAGCCTCAGATTTCACACAGCACACCATAATGAACAATCAAATCCATACCAAACCAATCAACAGGGCTTCCCATAAGCCCGATAGTTCCGATAATTATGGTTAGCTGAATAAAGTACCATTTGGACCTTTTTAAGCGGTTAGGGGGGGCTT
>JABSOJ010000319.1 GCA_013216005.1 Alteromonadaceae bacterium
CGAATAAGAAATAACGATTAAGTCGCATTAAAGATGTGAGCAACAATACATTTTAATTTCGACGAGTGTTTTACAGAACTAATATTCAGAAAAAAGGTTTAATCATGTCACAAATAACTGAGCAAGCAACAGAGCAGGTAACTATGCAGGAAATAATGAAAGAGCGATTAAAACAATGGCATCAGGTAGTTAACGAAAAAGACTTTAAATTGCTACATAGCATTCTGGCTGAAAACGTTGAATTTCATTCACCGACGGTGTGGCAGCCCAAGCAAGGTAAACAGATCACAGCCTATATTTTAAAAACAGTGATTGGTATTTTTGAAGACTTCTCTTATCACCGCCAGTTTATTAATGACGACAGTGTTGCGCTGGAGTTTTCAGCCAAGGTGGGTGATAAAAAAATTAAAGGCATGGATTTAATTCATTGGAACGAACAAGGTGAAATTGACCACTTTGAAGTGCTGATACGGCCCCTTAATGGTCTACAACTAATGCTCGAACTCATGACTGCAGAACTACAAAAAGCGGGTTTTGTCAGTAAGGAATAACCGTTAGCAGTAGGTTTTTGAAAAGCAATAAAGAAACAATTATTCGCTAAAGCTTACTGATTACTCAAAAAAATCATTAACGATATTTTGTTTAAGAGGTCGCCGAGTTTATGGCCGTTGCTCCACAAATTGAATTGATGGTTAATATTTAGCTTTAACGTTTATCGGCATTGGCGTCAGACAATATTATTTATAGCTAATTAAAAATAACATAAGTAAATAACATCATTTAAAGGTTGTTGTCATGAATGAATTTTCAGGTAAAACAGTGGTTATTAGTGGCGGTGCAGAAGGCATTGGTTTTGGTATCGCACGAGCGATGGGTAAGCAAGGAATGAATGTAGTATTAGCTGACATTGATGCGAATCAACTTGAAATTGCCCAAGCAAAATTACAAAAAGAAGGGGTTGAAGTACTATCCGTTCAGATGGATGTAACAAGTCTTAGCCAATGGCAAAACGTAGCAGAAAAAGCCATAGCACGTTTTGGCAAAGTGCACATGCTGGTGAACAACGCAGGTGTTGGTAGTAATCCGGGGAGTATCGAAAAAACCGACGATAAAGACTGGCGCTGGGTACTTGATGTAAACCTCATGGGCGTTATTTATGGCACACAAACCATGGTGCCTTTAATGAAGCAACATGGTGAAGGCGGTTGGTTGGTTAACGTTGCCTCAATGGCTGGCATGATGGGAATACCAACGGCAGGTGCTTATACAGCCACTAAAGTCGCCGTTGTCGGTATGACTGAGAGTTGGTATGCCGAGCTTAAACCACACAATATTAAGGTGTCTGTGCTTTGCCCTGCATTTGTCAAAACACGTATTAATTTATCTAACCGTAACAAACCTGAAGAATTGAAGAGCGAAAACGAGAAGAATACTGATCAAAACAAATCTTCTGCAGCCCAGCATTTGCAAAAAGTCGTTGATAACGGTTTATCACCTGACATAGTTGGTGAACGAGTTGTTGAAGCCCTAAACAATAAAGAACTATATATATTCACTCATCCTAATTATCGAAAGATAGTACAGAAGCGTTTTAAAGCCATTGATGATGCTTTTGCTCGTGCCGAGTCTAGCCCATTATTGGTTAGTGTACGTGATGAAGAAGTTGCTTTGTATTCTTAATAATTTATTAAAAATAAATAGTCAAAAATGAAACGTCGTAAAGTAACGTTAATAATGAGTAGTGCATAACATTAGGATTTACTTAACTGATAACTTATTTATCTGGTTTTAATATAAAAGGTAACAACATGTCTACAAGTCGAAAATTTGGTATCGTGGTATATGGCGCAACCGGCTATACCGGTCGTTTAGTATGTGAATATTTACATAAGCAATACGGCGTCAATGGTGACTTGAAATGGGCTATGGCCGGACGTAGCCAAGAGAAATTAATTCAAGTACGTGATGAAATGGGTATTCCTAACGACGTACCATTTGTGATAGCGGATGCTGAAAAGCCAGAATCTGTTAAGGCTATGGTTAAAAGCACACAAGTGGTACTAACCACTGTTGGCCCATACCAAAAATATGGTTCTGATCTTGTGCGTGTTTGTAGTGAAACCGGCACTGATTACGTTGATTTGTGTGGCGAGCCCGCTTGGATGCATGAAATGATTGCTGCTCATAGTGAAACAGCCAAAGCAAGCGGTGCACGTATTGTTTTCTCATGTGGTTTTGATTCCGTACCTTTTGATCTAGGCATTCTCTTTTTACAAAACGCAGCCATCGAAAAACTGGGAAAATCGCTACCACGCATTAAAGGTCGTGTGCGTGCGATGAAAGGCACCTTCTCTGGCGGTACATTAGAAAGTTTCCGTTTAACCATGAAAGCAGTCGCTAAAAACCCTGAATTAATAAAAGTACTCACTAATCCTTTTTCATTAACTGAATCATTTAGCGGTCCAAGTCAGCCTTCAGGCATGTCTCCAATATTTGACGAAGATCTCAACAGTTGGTCAGCACCGTTTGTCATGGCCACGATTAATACCAAGAATATTCATCGTAGTAATTTTTTATTGGCTCATCAATACGGAGATGACTTTGTTTATGATGAAATGATGCTCACTGGTGCTGGCGAAAAAGGTGAAGCTATGGCGAAAATGGTCGCCGCAGACAAATCTATGGCAACCGACCCTATGCAACCTGGTGAAGGCCCATCTAAAGAAGAGCGCGAAACTGGTTTTTACGATGTATTGTTTGCGGGCTCGAACAACAATGGCGATACATTAATGGCCAGTGTTAAAGGTGATAAAGACCCTGGCTACGGCTCAACGTGTAAAATGATCAGTGAAAGTGCCATCTGTTTATTGAAGAATTTAGACGCTGCTAGCGGTGGAATTTGGACACCAGCTTCTGCAATGGGATCTTTATTGATTGAGCGCCTACAAGAAAATGCAGGGTTAACTTTTCAATTAGAAGGTTAAACGATAGTCCGTCATGTTTTAAAAAAATAACTAATCAAAGCATAGCGTTTATTTCAGCTTGTTATTTACGACCGCTGTTTTATGGTATTTATCTTGTAAATTAGGCGGATAGATTAAGGTTCAGGATTAGCTTAGATATACACGCATAAATATTTATATTTGGAATCAGTTTGTATGAAATATTATAAAGTACGGGTTCAAGAAGAAATACCATCAGAAGTTACTAATGTTTGGCAAATGATCCGTGACTTTGGCGACATCAAAGCCTGGGCTACCGGGAAAGTCGTAAAAACGGAGGGCTTAGGTATTGGCATGATCAGACATATTGAGTTTGATTCAGACATCGTAGTCGAGCGCTGTGAAGCTCATGATGATGCTCAAATGAGTTTTACTTATCGTTTACTTGAGTCACCTTGGCCAATGTCTAACTATGTTGCAACCGTAATACTCACCTCAGCAGGTCCGGGTAAAACCTTGATTGAATGGTCATCAAACTATCAAGCATCAGATGAGCAAGCCGAGGCAGCCCGAAATCTTATTGAAAACACTTACCGTAAGGGGTTTATTGCTCGATTACGTAAAACGGTAACAAAGCATTATACAACAAGGTAGCAATAATTTTACCTTAAAGTTGAATGATTGCTGAGCAGCTCAACAATTATTTCCCTAAAATCAAGATGTAAGAAGTGGTGATATTTAGTATTTACGAGTGGCCTGAATGCTCATTTAATAGAAAATAAAAACGTCCCGAAGATCAACAAAGCATCAATGTTTTTCGGGTCCGTATGAATCATAACTAGAGAGTATTATGGAATATTTACGAACCAAAGATAGCTGTTTTGAAAACTTACCTGACTATGCATTCTCACCTTATTATCTTATGGTTGACGATACTGAAGGTGGAGAATTACGTATTCATTATTTAGATGAAGGCCCAAAAGATGCAGCGCCAATATTGTTGATGCATGGTGAACCATCTTGGAGCTTTTTATATCGAAAAATGATCCCTATATTGGCTAAGGCAGGTTATAGAGTGATAGTGCCTGATTTGGTTGGTTTTGGTCGTTCAGATAAACCTAGCCACCGCACGGATTATACTTATCAACGCCACGTAGATTGGATGAGTTCGGTACTTGAACAGCTTCAACTAAACGATATTACTTTGGTTTGTCAAGACTGGGGAGGGTTAATAGGGTTACGTTTAGCCGCCGAGCATAGTGACAATTTTACCGGAATTGTTGCTGCTAATACCATGTTACCTACTGGCGATCATGATCCAGGCGAAGCGTTTAAAAATTGGCAGAAGTTTTCGCAAGAAGTACCGGTGTTTTCTTCTGGAAATATCATTAATGGTGGCACAACCTCTGAATTGTCAGAAGAGGTAATAGCTGCCTATAATGCACCTTTTCCAGAAGAAAAATACAAAGAAGGCGCTCGTCAGTTTCCCTTGTTAGTACCGATAACTCCAAATGATCCTGCTGCTGAGAAAAATCGGGCAGCATGGAAAGTCTTATCTCAGTGGAAAAAACCATTCTTGACCGCTTTTAGTGATTCAGATCCCATTACTGCAGGCGGTGATAAATTAATGCAAAAACTGATACCCGGAACAAATGGGCAGCCGCATACAATTATCACCAATGCAGGTCATTTTTTACAGGAAGATAAAGGGGACGAATTGGCAGAGGTGGTGATAAGTTTTGTACGCGATAATAACTGACAGAGTATTATTGGGTAAGCTTGTTAGAATATAGCCAATTTGGCTAATTCAATTAAGCTTTTATTCCTTGCCTTCATGGGGTAAGACTACATTACTGACTTAATGTAGATACAAAAAAGCAGCCTTCAAAGGACTGCTTAGTGCCATTTTTGGTCGGTCGCTTATGGACATGAAACGATCACTTTTGCCACATTGTGGACATAAAGCATTGGAAGCGTCATAACTTTAGTTTTAAGAGGTTATAATCTATACTGTGGTGACATGAACTCGATTGAGTGAATTTAAAATGAGAAAAGGCTGTCGCATACTATTTGAATCTTATGATTTGGATGATCCTAATGTAGTT
>JABSOJ010000320.1 GCA_013216005.1 Alteromonadaceae bacterium
GATAACCGTAATTGCTCACCGTGAGAAAACTATTATTCGCGTTTCAGTGCTCCTCCTTGTACTTCATCAATTTGGGGGCTAGATGTTACTGGTAATTGAACAAAATCAATTGATTCATTAAGTGATTGGTAGTCTTTACACCATTGTTTAAATTGACCACCACTGATCTTTAGAGCAATAGTAATTCGACTTGAAGAATATTGACTTTTTAATGCCACCGCTTGCTGACGCAATGGTTGAGGTGTAGAGCCTTTCTGACTAGTACGATTTTTTCGCCATTGTTCAAAGGCGGTAACGACGACTGATAGTTGATCTTGATTTGACATATTGCATCCTTAGTAATTGGTTGCAATGATTAAATCAGATCAAAAAAATAAAGTTGAGCTATCTCGGCGTAAGCTCACCAAAAGCTAAACAAGTTGCCAGGTGTGGAAACGCAGTTTGTCCACCTGTTGCACAAGCTTTAGTTTTTGCAAATATGGGTAGTAATCAACAACGTATTGCAGCTTAAATATACCAATAATTAAACAAAAGTATTGGAGTCAGAAAACAATTTACAACAGCGGTTCGTTCCCCAAATAGGTAATTGAACTGGAATATAAATGAATATAAGGATTCACAACAATGAAAAGCGGTTTAATGAAGGCAAAAGAGGTGGCACAGTTTTTAGGTATAAGCATTCGTCAATTGTTCAACATACGAAATAGCGATAAAGATTTCCCAGGACCAATAATCATCGGCAAAGTCAATCGTTGGGGTAGAGATGAAATAGTGCAATATTTAGAGAATAAATCTCAAGCATAAATAATTCATAAAGGCTGACTCAATTAGGAGGAGTCACCCCAGCCTTTTTAATATGTGTGCACTTCTTATCTTATCTAACCTGAAAACTTTTAAATTCAGCTCAAACCTTTTCTTACAGTCTTATGGTATTGAAATACCAAGAAACGACTTTTGAATTAAGTGACAGATCATTAATAAATTCTGCTACTTTCCAAATTCATTACTAAAAGGCCGTAGTTACCTTTGCGAATAATACTTAATATAAAGGCTATTTTTCTAAGTCGCTTTCGCCCCATAGCGAGCTAGGTTGTCAAAATTTAGTTTGATTAATTGTGAATATTTGATATACATTTTCTTATCTGAATTAAATTGTAAATTACACGTTCACAAAAAATTTAATTCAAAATTTTTTGAGCTCGGAGGTTAACAAAGTTCGCAGAGGAGACTTTGATGAAATCAGAAATAGACATTCGGATCATATAGCTGACGTTAATTGTTCAGAGTTTATGATTTAATCAAATGTAGTAGTAATCAAAAGTATTATTAGACAAGCAACTTTTCCCCGACTTTACATATATAGTTTATATTAGTACTGAGTATCTAATACATAAATGAGCTTACTGCTAAGGTAAGCTCATTAAACGAAGATTTACAGGTATTGAAAATTATCCTCTTGGTATTTGATTATCAAACATTCCATTTAAGATTATTATAGTTTTCTGTACAAATATTCGGTCAGACGACTACCCATTATTTATACTTTTTTTGGCCTTTAATTATATCATCAAATATATGGCTCAAGCCGCTGCTTGATTCGGTATTACTTTTACCTGTTGCCGTACCCTTATAACTATGACAACCAAAACAATTCAATGAACTACCGGCCACGCCTGGCGTACCCTGAAACCCCGTTTCCATAACGGTATTTGCCAATTCCAAAGAACCTCGCTGATTAATAGGGATAGCATTTTCTTTAATATCTGATATCCATAAAGCACCTGTAAATTGATAGTTTTTCCAAACAGGTAACGATGTTGGCAAGCCTGTTTGCCCAAAAATATTTTCTTGTAATTCTTTATTGAGTTTTTTAATAAGCTCAATATTCAAACCATCATTAGTCAAGTCATCTTTGCTAATTAAATCGCCATTGAATGTACCATAAGGAAAGGTCTGACAAATATCAGGAATCTTTCTTGTGCTTGGCAGCTTAATATCTGTAGCTTGTAGAGTGGTATTCAAGGAGCTACATTTATCGTTATCTTGAGCGCAGGCTTTGTTAGTAAAATCATAAGCTGTTTGATTAGGGCCGATATCATCACAAACAACAGCATTATTTTTATGATCCAAAGTAATCCATACAAATTCAGGGTGATTATCAGCTGCAACTACAATATGCCACCCAATCAAACCAAGAGTATAAGTTACACTGTCAATAATGGCAGTTGTTCGATAATAATCATCAAAGTTATCGCCATCATCTTTATCTAAAACACGCCAAGCAATTTTTAGCTCCACTGTTTTACCAGGAAAATTTGGTTTAGATTGGATATTTTTAATATCACACAAATTCTTGGAAAATTTGATCTCATAAAAAACAACATAACCGTCTTGATCGTAAATGGCCTCTGCGCTAGCTTGATCAATACGTTCTGGTATAACAAAATCTTCACTATCATCCTTTGACTTATCAGTACGTATATTCAGAGCATGGCCACCTGGCGGGGGGATTTTATCGCAAGAGTCTGTACCTGTTGTTTCCAACAGAGGGTACTTCAATTGACTTTCCCAATTGGCTAGGCCTGTTTGATCATCTGGAGATATTAAATACAAAAACCAATCTTGCGCAAACTGATAAAATTCACAAAACTCTGGTTCACCAGTCGTAGAGTTATTGGCTACATTCGCTGGCATGCCTTCATAATTCTGCTTCCACCAACTTCCTGATTTTTTAAAGCTACAATCTTTGAGTTGCATACTATTAGTAAGAGTATGCTCAGAATTAATAGGACTAGAATTTTTTTTCGTGGACAAATTATCAAGCTGACAAGCTGACAAGCTGACAATTAAACCAGTAAATAAAGTATATACTGTAAAGTTAAATTTATTCATAGAGTTTTCCTTTTGTCTATTAACAAAATACTGTGGATAGTTTTAATTTATTATTGTTCATACATCCTGATTATTTGTATTTATGAACAGAGTACATTACGTCTTATTATTGCTTTAAAAAGCAACTTGCCTATGCACATCACACAGGTTGGTCGATAACTACCCTGAACTTGAGAAATATCGACCAGTTTTATATCTATCTTGTCGGTATTTTCCAAATACCGGAGCAAACTGCATAGGCATGAAAAGCAATAATAAGAATTTACAAATTCAAGGTCAAAAATCAATTAATTTTAACCTGTATTTCATTGTTAAATCCTTTTATATTATTGCTTTTCAATAATGTATCCTATATGTAACAAAAAAACAATACTTTAAAAGAGAGTGTGCGGTGGCCAGCAGGGCGGGATAATAAAATGGGTATCAAAGATCTGTTTTGTATAAATTAAAACCTGTCGACTTAGGACAATGGGAGCATTAGCGCCTTAAAATATTTCAGCATCTTCGGGAATAGTGACTGTAATTTTGCCATATTTAACAACAAAACTTTTTCCGTTTAGTGGGAAAAGCAAAGCAAGTTTTAATTTAATTTCGATCCAGAACAAGATAGAAAATTAATCTGGTGTTTATGTATGGCAAAGTACTCGCCATACTTTAATCTGGGTCAATTCGATTCGATTCGATTCGTTAATATTTAATATTTTAATTTGACTTTGTGATATCCAGTACTAACATTAAGTTTGAAGGTCAGTAATAATTGAAAACATTGGACATGGATTGAATGCTATAAAGCTTGGTAAAGGACATAACTACAACACTCGTGACTCTAGACCTACACTTTAAAGTCTGAGGCTATCATTATTACGCCTTATGACGTGATGTACTAAGAGCCAGAAATGCTTAAAGTCAAATGAACCTTACTCGCCAACAAATTTTAATCCTTTTTTAACATTCCTGTGATCAATTACTCTGTTCCTTTAGGTACTTTGATAGTAAATCAATTAAGGTCCTATAAATTTTGATGTGTAATGTGTTTTTGTGGACTACTGATTTAAAGTAATAGCTATTGTCTACTTTAGTTGGTTTATAGAAAATCCAGTCCAGTAGTCAATATTAATGGGTAGTTGCATGGTTTAAATTTATCACATAATTTGATTTCACTATTAATTTAGACAATACACTTTTTATTTTATTAATAATAAAGAAGGAAAAAATCATGGCTATTAGAAGAGTTAAAGTTGTAATTGATACAGTGAATGTATTAGCCGGTAAAGCAGTTGGTAGTTGCGTTTATATGGTAGCCCCATCTGCTTTAAAACCACTTAATCAAGGTCAATTTGAATTAGGAATTACAGTTAATATCAATGATCAAGTCATATGGAGTCCTTGTGGTTTTGATTCGAATACCAAAATAAAATTAATAGCGAATCAGGACGGAAGTCCTGCATTTACAAATAATATGACTGTCAAGTATAACGATGATGGGACTGTAACTGGCTTGGCTAAAACGACCTGCAACAGTGCCATTTACCGTTTTGCTTTCATTGTTGATGATGATGATTTTACACAATTTTCATGGGACCCATATATAACAATACAGTAAAAGTTATCAGGACGGTCACTTTAAAAACCACTGCAGCTGTCAGAGGTTTTTTTTCATAAAGCCACTTAAATTATTAGTGAATAATTCAATTTACTGGCATTTTAGCTAAAACCAGAAATTTCTAGGCTAAATTGCTGTTTTAGCGTTTAACAAATTCTCAGCTCCCAGCCTATTCGATGTAAAGGTATAGGATTGTTTTTTTCTTTTTGTACTTTCAGGTAAAACAGGGTGTTTCCCTATTTTATAATTAAAGTATCATTACAATTTATAATCCAAAAAACAACATTGGCACAATAAATTCTGTCTCGCTTTGTGCCCCATAGCGTGTTAGAGAATTAATAGTGTAATTTTGTATGGCAATGTTTTTGCCATACATTTTCTCGGGCAAATTAAACTAGGTGAATCTCCAATTTTTTACCCACAGCAGTTGCAAATCGTTCAAGTGTTGAAAGTTTCACGTCTTCTGAATGATTCTCTATTCGGGAAATTGCGCTTTTTTGTGTATGTAATTTGTCAGCTATATCAAGTTGAGTTAA
>JABSOJ010000321.1 GCA_013216005.1 Alteromonadaceae bacterium
AACAAACGACATAATCGTCTGCATATCTTATTAGCCTCGCGTAACCTTGGCAATTTCGTTTAATACGCTTTTCAAACCATAAATCAAGGGTATAGTGCAGGTAAATATTAGCAAGTAATGGCGAAATCGAACCCCCTTGAGGTACGCCGCTTTCACTCGCTTTATATTTTCCATCTTCCTGTATTCCTGCTTTTAAAAAGCGTTGAATGTATCTGATAATTCGCTTGTCTGCTATTCGATGTTCAATAAATCGTATCAGTTGCTTTTGGTCAACATTATCGAAGAAACCTTTAATATCAGCTTCAACAATATAATGGATAGATTGAGTTTCTACCGTTTGACTTAATGCGCGTAGCGCATCATGACAACCTCGATTAGGTCTAAAACCATATGAATCACTGATAAAGTCTTGTTCATAAATCGCTTGAAGGATTTTAACCAAGCCTGTTTGTACCAGTTTATCTTCTAGCGCTGGAATTCCCAGTGGTCGTTGTTTATTGCTACCTGCTTTCGGGATATAAACCCTTAGTACAGGTTGCGGTTTATACGCCATTTTATGTAAACGCTCGACTAGATTGTCTAGATTGGCACTTAAATTTGTGGCGTATGATGCTTTGGTAACCTTGTCTATGCCTGCCGCCGCTTTTCCATTGAGCTGCGCGAAGCATTCCAACAATAGTTCTCTATCCATTAAATGGAATAAGCTAGTGAACTTGCACTCCTTATCTATGCTGGCTTTCCAAGCTATGCGTTGTAATTTTGTTGTCACTGTTTCTTCGTTGCTGTGCACGATTCATGTGTCCTTAAAACGCTGTTGTTATCGTGATGACCTTTCCTCCAGATGCATTACACACTTTCACAGGTACTACGCCACCATCCGACTGCCTAAGCAGCATTAGTTGTTCTTGCTTTATTATCGCTTGTTCAACCTACTCTCTTCTTTGAAAGACCGCTTAGGCTCTCCCGAGTTACCGTTAATTCTTAATGTCCAACATGCCATGCTTTACAACCCCGAAACAGCTCTATGTCACTTGTCGGTGCGCTCCATAGAATAGTGGCTTCCAGATGGGTTACTCTGTCGCCCTGTTTGTGTATGGATTACGAGGCTAGATCACTTCAGCTAATGCTTACGGCCTGCTGGCTTGCGCCCATCGTGCTTAACATTTGGAGTTACCTCCGCCTGCCCGATGTTTACTATCTGGTGGCTGAGACCAACCTTGCCAGAGTGAGATTTCCACTCACTAGAATTAACGACCTGGCTCGGCCGCACAACACCATCCCAATCATAAATATAAGGTTGATGCTCTCGTACTAGGGTGACATTGCCATGTTTATGATGATCAACATTGATCACCCGAAACACTTTTGATACCCATAATGAGGAGGGGTGACTTATCGGCACAATATCACCGACGGTATATTTCACACACTCCGGCGAGCAGGGAATTGAGGCACTTAACGCCTCACGGCTGATCAAACACAAAATACGCGCCATTTGCCTTGCTTCGTTATAGTTTGTGCAAGTGGGAAGCGTGACTTCATTTTCTAACAGCTTGCCATTATCTTGTACTTTAAAAGTAGTATGTTGCGTAGCATCCGGCCAAATGGCTTCTTGCGCTTTCCAGTTTTGTTCGCTGTCAATGTAGGTAACTTTGACGCGGTTATAACGATTATTGGCGTTACTGTCGGTAATGGATATTTCACCGATAATGTCATCTTCGGTTATGTGAGCAGCCACTTGAGGGCTATCTTGCTCGATGATCAAGGTCGTTAAGCCATTGATTTCAGGTAATGCCCCACGCATCGCTTGCAATAAAACAACTGTGTTATCTTTTACTACTTTACTTGTATCTAATCGCACATTGCAAGTAAAAAGCGGTTGATAAACACCACTGTTCGGCGCTGTTTCCGTTTGATTTTCACAAATATCTGCGGCAATTTTAAATGAATTAACATCAATATCAGCGAACGCTAACCCTTTGCCGTAAATTGTATTGGTTAAATAATCTAACAAACACAACGCCGGATTGTTTGACCAAGCCCACACGTTGTTTCGGGGATCAAAAACAATACGCCCTTTAATATGCGCTAAACAGTTAGGATTACCATTAAAACGTTTGCCGTTGTCCCATTCACACCGAATATAAGACACTGCTTTGCCTGTGAATTTATGCCGTGTAACATTAAATCCGGTACGCTCCAATAAAGGCGATGAAGCGATCCCTAAACCGTTACGATAGTTATGCACCCATAGCCATTTATTGCCCGGTGTTTTACTGTCATTCCATGAAGACGATATTGATGAAATATCATCAACAGTTACGTCGACAATTGCAGAAACTGACTCGCCCCACGTCACAATTAAATGCAATAAATCATTTTCAATATCGTCATCATCACCGTCGTTAGTGGCTTGATGCTGGACAATGCCGGAGACTTTGCCTAATTCACCATAAATAACGGCTTCATAACCGTTACTGTTCGGTTTGGTCAGCTCAACACCGCTCGCACCTGTCGCAACGTTAGATACATCAGGGCTGAACCATGAAACCACTTCATTGAATATGTCACTTAACCAACCCATTTAAGGTGCCTCATCTTCATATCTTTGTGTAATATCTTTACGGGCTTTTACCGTATTAGTGTTAACCGTTACTTTGCGATGTTTACCCCATGGCTCGTTGTCACTGATGCGTGTTGCTAATTCATAACCAAAATCATCGGGATAAAAACGTTGTTGTGATTCAACATTACAACGGGTGCCCGCTTGTTTTTTATGATCCGCCCATGCGGTTGAACCAAAAAGCGACAGTCGTGATTTATCCGCGCTATGACGTTGTTTTTGGCTCTCCAGTCGACCGCTTTTATAGTGTAAAATGCCTACAATATGTTGACCCGTCTCATCAAAATAGGCGCGTTCAATCATTACTTTGCTGTTCATCCAGGTTGTTGAACCTACTAGGACGATTAAAGTTTGATCCGCCCCACCAAATTCAAGCTGAATTTTATTGATTTGTGGCTTTGAGGATTGTTTCGCATCCCTCATACCTAACCACGGACCCGTGATATAATTATCCCCGTTGTGTAACATATCGGTGTCGTTATCGGTGTAGCGGATCACCGTCGATAAATACAAAGTAACCAGGTGACAAAATTGATGCCTTCCCTTGATGGCTGCGCTTAATTCAGGACTAAAATTCAACATCAAAGGACTTCCACACAATCAATTTTAATTTCAACATATTTACCTGATTTGGCATTGACTAACAGGTCGTTTTCATCATTTTGCATTGCTACTTTAAACAGCACATCACGACCATAGTTGATCGCACTTCCTGCCCCCACTGCTGCTTTTAATCGAGGATAAAAACTGACGTGGGATTCTGTTACATTGGTGACGATATAAACCTTGTCGTGCGATGAAAATTGAATGAAATCACCCGTCTTATAATTTGACAAAACTAGGTTAACCCGATCATCTCCTTTGAGCATATTCGGCGTCACTTGCGCATTGATGTTGGTAGCTATCACAGGAAAGGGATTAGGTACATAAAATTCACCGTACTGACCGCCTTGCGAGCAAATAAACGCATACAGTGCCATCGCTTTATCATAACTGAGTGGTGTAGTAAGCAAATCAAACTCCCACCACTGCGGATCACCAATTTTACGCACAAATCGTTTACCACTATGAGCCTGGTCAACAATGTTTTTAGTAATACTTTTGGGTTTTGCTCTTTTTAACGCGATAAATTCAGCGTCTAAAATACCTGCCATTGTCTTTCCTTTTCCCTATGCTTTTTCTATGCAGGCGTACGAATTGCATCGCTTACATCTGCTATTATTTTGTTGCGGTTTGCGTTGTACCAACGATCAAAACCGCCTGTATCTGTCGCGGTTACATTTAGATTGATGATCGGGCTTGAATTTTCTTTGTTGGTACTTCTTAAGTAATCTTTTAAATCCGCATTGGTACGGCCATCAACCACACGCTCGCCTTTATCTAATAGCCATGTACCTTCGCGTGGAATTTCTGTGATACCGTCATGCGCCATACCCACCATAGTACTTGCCATACCCGCAACACCTGCGACCATCGGTGTGGTGATAGCTAATGCTGCGGTCATCGCTCCGGGTGCTAATGCAGGGCCAACAATAGGAATGGCGGCGGTTGATGCAAAGGCATTGATCCCCGCCAATAATGAAGACGCTTGCGCGTTGGCTGTCATTACACCGCCACCTGAAACAGCGGCACCTTTATTGATTAATTTTTCAATCGCGAATAAGGCCAGTTTTTTAACACCCAGTTGCACAAGCCCGCTTAACACTTCTTTAATGGCACCACGGGCAATGTTTTTCATGGTTTTGCCAAAGTTTTCACCTTCCATTACTGCGGTGGCTGTCGCATTACCAATGCCTTGCGCGAAGTTATTAAACGTATTACCCCACATGGTATCGAAGTCTTGACTGGTGCTACTGATATGTTCTTTCATTTGCTCCCAGAAAGGTAATTGCTGATCGGCTAATGCCTGGGTGGCGTCGGCTTTTTGTGCGAGCAATTCCAAATGCTGCCGTAACTCGTCATTGATCCCCTGTAAGCTACCGCGCTCTAGCTCAAAGTTAAGCTGGGCGACGTTGCTTGCTTCACCTGTTAACGCAATTTTACGCTGTAAGGTGTCGGCATAACTATTGGCTGAGCTGCTTAATTGTTTGGCTTGATTGTTCGCCAATTGGTCGGCCGTAATAGATTTGTTTTTTGCATCAATTTCTTTGGCTAAATTAAGTAATACTGTTTTTTGTGTGGGTAATAAATCTTTGTACTTCCCTTGTGTGGTGGCATATTCCGCTTTGGCTAGTTCGTTGGTTTTTCCGAGCAACGCAAGTTGTTGGCTGAGCGCATCACGTTGTTGGGCAAATACATCGTGAGATAATTGGACTCCCCATCCCTTGAGATGTGGGCTAATATAACTACGTCTAGTTGATATATTTGAAGAGTCAA
>JABSOJ010000322.1 GCA_013216005.1 Alteromonadaceae bacterium
AAATCCGCTTAACTACATGTTATTAAGGTTATTTTTAATTATTTATTTTTTATAAAATTGTACGGAATGTAGGTTAACAGTAAAAAATAATCAAATATTAAAGCATAAACTGTTGGCGATACTGTCCGGGAGTTAATTGGGTTATCTTTTGAAACCAGCGGAAAAACGACCTTGGCTCTCCAAAACCTAATTGTTCACTGATCTGATTAAGGTTTAATGATGAGTTTTTGAGTAAATCATTCGACGTTGTTAAACGAACTTCATCAACTAAACTTTTAAAGTGAGTATTTTCTGCTTTAAGTTTTCTTTGCAACGTTTTTGCACTTAAGTTTAATAAACGGGCAATATCTTCCTGAGTAATATTTCCACTGGTTAAGTTTTGCTTTATCAATGCCAATGTCCGGGTGATTAAATCTTGTTCCTGAGAAATATTGGCTATTTGTTCTTTAGCATAAGATTCCAACGTAGACAGTAATTCTTTATTACCTTTATTTAGAGGTAAAGCAAGTAAGGCTTGATCAAAAATTATTTGGTCAGTAGCTTGATTGAATAACACTGAACAATTGAATATTTTTCTATATTGGGCACATTGCTCTAAGTTAGGCTCGGTACGGCTAAGGAGTACTTGTACCGGTTTGCTATTATCATTGGTTAAATAACGAGCGAAGGTCAGCCAGGAAGCTAAGCAATTATCAATGGCATGTCGACGAACTAATTTATCTGAAAAAAGACAAGACCAGCCAATACTAAAATATTTACCTTGCTGATTTTCAACAGGTTTAAAAAAAGTTTTACCCATATCGCCAACGAGTTTTTCAAAAGGTTGGATCTTGGTTATCGCTTCACCAAGGGTTTCACAGTTCATGGTGATATAACCTAACACACTGTATGAGCCAGGTTGCACGTACTGTGCGGTGTGCAGACCAAATAGCTCATCATCGGATAATTTTATTAGTGTGGCGATCAGTTGTTGAAATTTACAACCACTGATTTGCTGGGCATTATCATTAAGTAATTCCTGTGTTAACCCTAAATCTTGTAATAGTTGTTCAATGGGTAAATTTTGGGCTTTTGCCAGTTGTAAATATTGATTTACCGCCGGTATTGATGCTTGACCTAAATTATTATCATCTGACATTTTATGGTTTCTATTTTTTATATTGATTCGATTGATAAATTTTAATGCTGATAATTATATCCAACAAAACTGTTATTTTTGCCTGTTACTGAAAAATCGTAAACATTGTCTAGTTTAGTCACTATAACTGTCTTTTTAGGACATTCCATTTTTTTCTAATTATTTTTAAGATAAAGTTGAATTAATTATTAGGTGTGAAGCGATGAGACGTTGGAATGGTTGGGGCGATGAAAGCAATAGTATGGAATTACCCGATTCTGCAGGTAAATTTTTACAGCAAATATTAGGTAAGGCTAAACCGTTAGCTGATTGCAGTTTGGACAGCGTTTTGGCCCAAGTGCCTGAAAGTCGTTTACCTGAGCATGCATTAGTTTCTACAGGCCTTGTTACTGGCGACACAGCTACTGGCGGTATAGCTAGTGGAGGTTTAGTTACCACAGACAAAGAACAACGTGTGCGTCATGCAAAAGGGCAGTCTTTGCCAGACTGGCTTGCAATGCGTAGTGGTAATATTGGCGTTTTCCCTGACGGTGTCAGTTTTCCTGAAAATCGTCAACAAGTGCAAGCATTACTGAAATTTGCCCGTGAAGAAAATATAGAACTCATTCCTTATGGTGGCGGAACAAGTGTAGCAGGGCATATAAATCCTCAGTTATCAGCAAAGCCTGTTGTTACCGTTGATATGTCACACATGAATCAGTTGCTTTATTTAGATGAAAAAAGTCAAATTGCCACTTTTGGTGCAGGCACTCCCGGGCCAATGGTTGAAGCACAATTGCGGGCTAAAGGTTATACACTGGGACATTTTCCGCAATCATTTGAACTTTCAACCATTGGTGGTTGGGTTGCCAGTCGTTCTAGTGGTCAGCAATCATTGCGTTATGGCCGTATTGAGCAAATGTTTGCCGGCGGTATAATGGAAACTTTTGATGGTCCGCTTGAAATGCCAACTTTTCCGGCTTCAGCTGCGGGACCTGATTTAAAAGAGCTGGTGCTTGGCTCTGAAGGACGTTTTGGCATTATTTCAGAAGTAAAAGTTAGGGTAACTAAACTGGCAGAGCAGGAAAAATTTACGGTATTCTTTTTTCCTAACTGGCAGTTGGCCACTAATTTTTGTCGTGAAATTGCTCAAGAACGTATTGCTTTATCGATGCTCCGAGTGAGTAATGGTATTGAAACCCAAACACAGTTGAAGTTAGCAGGTCATGAAGATGCAATTAAGTGGATGGAAAAATATTTAAGGTTTAGGGGCTGTAAGCAAGGAAAATGTATGCTTACGCTTGGGTTTACAGGTTCTAAAAAACAAGTAAAAGCAACAAGACAGCAAATTAAACCTTTATTAAGAAAATATCAGGCGGTTTCAACGGGCGGTATATTAGGTAAACGTTGGGCTGAAAACCGTTTCCGTTTCCCTTATTTACGAGAAGCTTTATGGCAGGAAGGGGTGGTGGTTGATACGTTGGAAACTGCGACCGACTGGCATAATGTTGATCATTTGTTAAACAAGGTTGAAACCAGTTTAGCAGACGCTTTACCTGACGTGAAAGTGCATGTTTTTACGCATTTATCTCATGTTTATGGTCAGGGATGTAGTTTGTATACCTCTTATTTATTCCCGAATGCTTATGATTATCAAAGTACTTTAGAGCGTTGGAAAAAACTTAAACATGCAGCAAGTCAAGCGATAGTCAATAATGGCGGAACTATTAGCCATCAACATGGTGTCGGTAAAGATCATGCCCCTTATTTATCGGTAGAAAAGGGCGATGTCGGTATGAAAGTATTGGCAAACTTATGTCAGCATTTTGATCCGAACAGTCAACTTAATCCCGGTACGTTAATCGCCGATAATCATTTTAACCCTACAGTAGTTGAGTGAGATTACTTTGCCTATGGATAATGTATCAAAGTCTGATTTAGCCGGTGGTTCTGATATAAATAGTTCAGCTATAAATTGTTCAGATATAAATGGTTCAGCTATAAATGGCTCAGATATAAATGGCGCAGGTATAAATGGCGCAGGTATAAATGGCTCAAGTGTTTTTTGTGGTTTAAACCGTCAGCAACGCTTGAATATAATCAACGAACCGCAAAAGTGGGATCTTATTATTATCGGTGGCGGTATAACCGGAGCTGGTATTTTAAAACGGGCGGCGCAATCAGGCTTAAAGGTATTATTATTAGAGCAAAAAGATTTTGCCTGGGGCAGTTCAAGTCGATCATCAAAAATGGTTCATGGTGGTTTACGGTATATTGCTCAAGGTGACATTGCGTTAACCCGCGAATCTGTTCAACAACGAGAACGTATATTAAAAGAATCCTCAGGGCTGGTATTTAGTCAAAGTTTTGCCATGAGTCATTATAAAAAGCAATTTCCCTGGCCGTGGATTTTTAATACTTTACTGAGCATTTATGATTTATTCGCTGGCAGAAAAGAGCATCGTTTTTTCTCGAATGGCCATTATCAATATTTAGTACCGGGTATTGAAACAAATAAATTAAAAGGTGGCACTCAGTTTACTGATGCTTTAACTGATGATGCACGCCTGGTACTTCGATTACTACAGGAAGCCCAACAGCTTGGTGCACAAGCGATCAATTATGTAAAAGTAAACAGTCTGCTTAAAGATGAACAACAACGGGTTATTGGTGTTGTTGCACAGTCAGCAGAAGCCGCAGAAGGTGGATCAGCAGAGGCTGAAATAACACTGAATGCAAAAATGGTGATAAATGCTACAGGAGCCTGGACTGGTCATTTAGCAGCAGAGCAATCTATGCGGATCAGACCATTACGTGGCAGTCACATTATTGTGCCGAGCTGGCGATTACCCGTTGCGAGCACTATTTCTGTCTTGCATCCAAAAGACAAACGACCAGTGCAAATTTTTCCCTGGCAAAATGTTACTGTGATTGGTACCACTGATGTTGATCATGATCAGTCTTTGTCGAAAGAGCCGAGTATCAGCCAAGCAGAATTTGATTATTTACTTGCTTGTGTGGAATATCAATTTCCTTCTGCTAAATTAACAACGTCAGATGTTATTTCAACTTTTGCCGGAGTAAGACCTGTTGTCGCTGGTAAAAGAGAAAAAGCAGCAAATGGTGAGGGTGAGGGTGAGAATAATACGGTTAAGAAAATTGATCCGTCAAAAGAAAAGCGACAACACAGTATTTGGCTACAGCCGGGCTTGATCAGCATTGCAGGTGGAAAATTAACAACCTTTGATGTAATAGCGCAGGAAGTTCTGAAAGAGGTTGCGGTGGAATTAAATTTTCAGATGGCTAGTTTTGAACGGCCAATTTTTGAACATTCTACCACTCAAAAAAGTAGTCATGAAATAAATCAACAAATCACTGCTAATTATGGCGCGTTAACAGTTGAATTTATTAAACAAATGGATAAAGATTTACTGACGCCGATATCTTACAGTCGTCATTTATGGGCTGAGTTAGTGTGGGCGGTAAAATACGAACAAGTACATCATCTTGATGATTTATTATTGCGCAGGACCCGAATTGGTAATGTTTTACCTGAAGGTGGTGCAGATCAGTTTGATAAGATTAAAACACTGTGTATAGCTGAGCTTGGTTGGAATGAACTAAAGTGGCAGTTAGAAGTTGAACGTTATCAAAAATTGTGGAATTGCAGTTATAGTTTACCTGGTCATGCCTGATGTATTGAGCAATAACGTAAAAGTCGTTTAATTGTTTTTTAGGCACTGACCATATAGGCTAAATTAGGGTTACAGTTCAACAATGTTTTCTGTTAATTTACATGAGTTCAAACCTA
>JABSOJ010000323.1 GCA_013216005.1 Alteromonadaceae bacterium
CACACAAATACATGGCTACATTTTATGACTTTTAAAGTCCATTTAAATCAATATCTTAAATGTGCGGAATGTAGGATCTTAAAGTATAAAGCCTGACAATATCTTCATTCCGCCATGACAGCGTTGATGCCACTAAATATCGGTATTCATCTTCACCCTCATATTTTAACGCTGTAACAAAGCGTTTTTTACCGTGCACCTTGACATGTAACCTTGCCGCCAACATCGTCACCTGTTGGGTTTTTCCTCCTCTAATCACTAAAGTACGCACTACACCAGCTTGACGAGCAAAATAATTTTTAAGGGAGGTCTTTGAATTTTTACTTGCGATGCGTTGGTTACCTCTCAATTGACTAACGACTTGTGCACCACCAGTAATAGCGGCGGCTTTATCCATAAACTCACCCGTGCCATACAAGGCATCGGCTAATACGCCTTTGATTTTAATATTTGGAAATGCATCAACAAATTCACTGAGCATATCCAATGCCAGCAACTGCTTAGTGGGATATAAATTTCGGTTAACAACTGGGCGGCGTGGCCTATTTTTAGCAGGAATTCCATTTTGTTTCAGTTGTTTATTTTTTTTACGCCATGCTGAAAGTGCTGGATCAGGTGTATAAAACCGAAAACCAACAGGAAAGGTTGCAATATCCGTAACTAATACCATGAAAATAAGTTCTTGTCCGTTAACATATCCACCAGAAGCTTTGTCTTTGATTTTATGCGCCCCGTCAATTTTAGTAGTTTTTTTCGTCCGTTTTTTATCTGTATCATCAAGTGACAAAACTCCCGCAGTGATCTGATAGTTGTTGAGTATATTTCTGATACTGGCTTGAAGCAGATATTCCCATGGGATCTTTGCGTGTTTAACCAGCCAACGTAATCGACTTGATTTGGCTGTTTTTAAACTCCTCCGTTCGAAAGCATCCCAATTAAGCTGACCTGTGACGAAGATCCCCATAATAATGAGCGTAAGCCCAGTCTTTTGGAATGATGTAAGTTTAGCGGTAGGTTTAATTTTTAAAAGTGCAGTATCTAAAGCCTCGAAAAATGCAGTGACAACAGGTAAAGATCGAACAAACATAAAAAAAATACAAATAAACATAAATTAAAGCTAATATTAGTACACCAGCCTGCTGCTGTGGTGTTGATTTGATCTCGCATGGCTTGATCATGGAGCCGTAGCAGGAGACTGGTATCACCCTCACGTAATTATATTCATGTCAACCTAAAGTCCCACAATAAAAACTGCGGAATCGAGTTATACCACTTTTATTTAAGGCATAAATCTGGCATCGTTGTTCATAGGTTAGTTGTTTATATGTTTTCATTGTTGCATCTCTTGCCGGAGAAAAAGCGATCAGCATATATTCAACTAACCGATTTATCTACCTTTTCAAGTTATGCACTTATTATTTGAATCTAAGAAGCAATATAAAAACAACACAAGATTAACAGAACAATTATCGTTAACGGTTAACGGTTAACGGTTAACGGTTAATTATTGAATAGTTATATAGCAAGCTCTAACCCTAAGTATAAGAATTAAATGAAAAATAACAAGAAACCCTCTTTGTTTTTATCGCCCGGTATTTTCACAAGGGCAATACGTTTGCTTGAAATAGCATGGCGAAAAATGGCTGTTTAATATTCAGCTATGTTTTATTTTGACAGGGGGATCTTGTTATTTCTGCTCAAACGCACAAAGGCGAATGCGAGCGAATATGACTGCCCTTTGCTAATGTAGCTAAACAAACTCCCTCAATGAAAGTAGATGAAGCTAAAGCATTTATTGAAGCTGCTGAAATTTTAATAGAAGAAGGGGTTTTAAGAGTAGACGAAGCTTGGTATATCAGAGATAGATTCTGGACGCTAGATACTGATAATCACAGGACTCAATTATATGATAATGCGGTAGTGGATCAGTTAAGGTTAGCTTATAAAGCAATTCAATATAAAGATCTAGAGCTTAACTTTCAAAGGAACAGGCAGAGCGCTTCGACTTGCCTATACCCCAGACTATTTACAAGCTATTGGTATGTTAGATGAAATTCCTGATGAATCAGCAGACTTAGGCTATTTAATGCATTGGCCCTAAAGACAGTCGCAAGTATGCCTTACAAACCGAAGAGTTTACAATGGAAGTATCAATGGGTTAGTCAACGGCGTAACCCATCACATTGTGACTATCTTTCCTTTAAGTGTCAGGAATAAATATATTTTGATGGGTTACGCCTGCGGCTAACCCATCCTACGCAATAAAAATAGATTGTTATAGTCAGTGCAATTAACTGCGATACTGTCAATTTCAATTATGTTTTGTTGGTATTTTCAAATTACCTGAGTAGACTACAGAGGCAATTAAATTAAAGTGATCAGACTTTCTTAATTTACGATCACCTATGATTAAAAACATCACTACACCAGAAAACCACGAATATTCATCAAGTTATAGCTTTTCAACTTTTCCAATGGGATCATCCAAGGAATCAGGTGGTACGGTGAACCAACGGGGTCCATTTTCTGTCATGTAAATGCAGTCTTCCAGACGTACACCAAACTTTTCAGGAATATAAATTCCCGGTTCATTTGAAAAACACATGCCTGCGGCGAGTTTTTCTTTTTCACCGTGAACAAAATTAACACTTTCATGACCTTCCATGCCTATGCCGTGTCCCGTACGGTGTGAAAGGCCAGGTAATTTATAATCAGGGCCAAAACCCAGTGTTTGATAATACTTTCTTACTGCATCATCAACGGTTCCTGCCTCTACACCTATTTGTGCTTTTTCAAAGGCAATTTTTTGTCCCGTTCTAACTGTTTGCCAAATTTTACGTTGATGTTTTGAAGGTTCGCCAACAACGAAAGTTCGGCTGATGTCGGATTGATAACCGTGAACATTACAACCACAATCCATTAAAACAATTGAGCCTTCTCTGATGGTTTGTTTTTGATTCGTTCCGTGAGGGTAGGCGCTGGCTTCATTGATTAATGCCATATTCCATATGCCCTGACCACCCAATGCTGATTGAGCATTTGCCATTATTTCTTTTACTTGCGAAGAAGTCATGCCAATTTCAAGTTTTTTCCAGACATGTGCGTATGCGGTTAATGTTACTTCATTGGCCTTGTGCATTAATTGCAATTCGTGTTGAGATTTTATTATTCGGCAGCCCCGGGTTATTGGCTCTGCGCTTACATCACGCATTGTTGGCAATAAAGCCATGATGCCTTTTAGTACAAAAAAGCGGACTGAAATTTCAAAGCCAATTTTGCCTTTGTTTAAGCCTCTATCTGATAAGAATTGTGTTATTTTTTCAAACGGGCTTTCGTGTTCTTGCCACACCCTGACATCATCGCCGACACTGAGGGTTTCACGTATACTTGGTTCTTCGAAAAATGGACAAATAATACCAATATCACCAGCTCTGGGAATGATTAATGCGGTTACACGTTCACTGCGCCACCATTGAATGCCTGAAAAATAGTCCATTGCGGCACCGGGCTCTAAAATTATTGCCGCAATGTCGAATTTTTCCATCAGACGTTGTGCTTTTTTTATTCGGGCTATGCGCTCTGCGGGGGTTATGGTGGTAACGTTTGCCGTGATATTTTTTAATTCAGTCTCTGGTGCGACTTTATTTTTATTAGTAGAACCAGCAAATGCAGTACCAGTTAAAGATAAAGCTGCGAGGCTGGCTCCACCGGCTTTTATAAAGTTTCTTTTACTTATTTTCATTATTTTTACCTTTGGCTGAGAGTGTTGTTTTTTTAGTCATCTTTGTGACATTGCCTGTTGCTAAATGATTTGCTGTTAATTAGTTGTCATAAAATAAGTTGTCATAAAATAAGCAACTAGTTAGTGCCCGAACGAAAAGTCAATAGCCATTGCTACACATGGGCTGTAGCGATTAATTCAAAACGAAGATTTAAGCTAATCAGTCGGTATTGATGTAGATTTAAGCGTTTTTAGCCAAAAATAACAAAATCTTCGTTTTGCAATATTGCTTGAATACCCCGTAAAATAAGGCTTTCAGGATTTCCGTTCAGACACTAGTTAATTAATCATTAATTTTTAGACTCCCATGGATAAAGGGTTCCAAGAGGGATTTCCTAGGTATAAAAATAAGAGGAATATTACGATGATCCGGAATAGGTGGCTATTTATCGACGTTTTAATACAGAGAATTAAAAAAGGAGAATATTGAGCAAGTGCTTCTATTCGTGTTTAGGTTTATTATCTCTTAGCTTGGGTAGTCGCACCAATGAAACCACATCATCGCCCCCTAGAGAGTATGATCACTTAATTAGCAGGATTAGTATAATAGTTGTCATAATAAAATCACACTGATGAACATCGCTGACAACTTACCCGATATTGACAACAAACTTTCTAAATATGATTAAAGTAACACCAATGTAACACATTGAATATTAAGTATTTATATATATATATAATTACATTTAATTTACAAATGGTTACATAACTTTTTGACCTAAATGATAAAAGGAATTGTAAAGTTTTGTCCTTGCGTTTAAATTGGTCAGCAGCCATTTTTTGTATAGTACATTTGTTTAAGTAAAGGAGTATTGCTTGTGGATAATAATAAAAATAACATCGAAATTATAAAATGGGCTTTTGAACAAGGTTATAGTTTAGGTCACAACGATATGAAAGAAGGTATTTATATTAATTTTAAAGAAGTCCTTGAATACTTTTTACAAGAGTTAGTAGAAGTTCAAACTAAAACTAATACAAAAACATGTGTCAATCTTAAGTGATGTTACTTGTTTATAATTTTACATGCCTATGCAGTTTGTTCAGGACTGGTCTATACTGTATATACAAGGCTCTGTTCCATAATACTGTTGTCCCTCGATGAATCCCCTATTTTTAAAGGGTTAGGCGATAAATTGGTTTTTT
>JABSOJ010000324.1 GCA_013216005.1 Alteromonadaceae bacterium
TTAAATAGCGTCGCCTAATAATTACGCATCGTATACTTTTTACACTAAAATCGTATAAAAAACATATATATTTTATTCGGTGCGGAATGTCAGATTAACTAAAACCAGCAGCTCCTCACTGCTGGTTTTTTAATTTTAGAAGAAAATTGAATTTGTGCACCCTAACAGTGCGAACAGTCTTCACTTAGTGCAATAATTTAGTCAACAACATCCACCTATCAACCTAACACATTAATTATTAACAACTTTAATTAATGGCATTTTGCTTGCTGTAGTCATCAATAATATATAAAACTTCTCAATGTGGATCATCATCATGACTGTACAAGATGGTATTAAAATTTTCTCTTTTACCGGAAAAATGAAAACTTTGCATCTAAGTTGGATGGCTTTTTTCATTAGCTTTGCCGTTTGGTTTAACCATGCGCCTTTACTTGGCGTAATAGCTGAAAGCCTAGGACTTAGTAGCAGCGAAATTAAAACGTTATTAATTCTCAATGTCGCATTAACCATACCCGCCCGTATTATTATTGGCATGATGACCGATAAATATGGTCCTCGCATAACTTTCGCACTACTGTTGGCCTTGTGCTCAATTCCCTGTTTTATGTTTGCCTTAGCTGACAATTTTGAACAAGCGGCATTGGCAAGGTTTCTACTGGGTTTCATTGGTGCAGGTTTTGTTATCGGCATTCGTTTAGTCAGTGAATGGTTTCCTGCAAATGAACTAGGCACAGCCGAAGGTATTTACGGTGGCTGGGGCAATTTCGGTTCAGCTGCCGCCGCGATGTCTCTACCGGTAATTGCACTTTCTTTTGGAGGTGAAAACGGATGGCGTTATGCCATAGGGCTAACAGGTGCATTGAGTTTAATTTTCAGCATTATCTGGTACCTCAATGTTAATGACACACCAAAAGGTTCAACCTATTTTAAACCTAAACAAACTGGCGCAATGGAAGTTACCAGCATTAGCGACTTTTACCTTCTGATAATCATAAAACTACCAATGTATGCTGCAATGGCGTTACTCACATGGAAATTATCACCGACAGGTGTTGAATTACTGTCAGTAACAAGTAGCAATATCGCCTATGCTTCACTGGTCCTGTTATTTTTAATAGAATTAAAACAAACTTACAAAATAAATGGTCACTTGTTTAAACAAGAAGTACCTGAAATTCATCAGTATAAATTTAAACAAGTTGCAGTACTTAACATTCTGTACTTTGCCACATTCGGCTCTGAACTTGCGGTTATTTCAATGTTGCCTTTATTTTTTGCTGAAACTTTTAGCATTGATATGGTGTATGCGGGTTTACTCGCTTCAACTTACGCATTTATGAATTTAATGTCTCGTCCAGGTGGTGGTTGGTTAAGTGATAAATTTGGCCGCAAAAAAACGCTCTTAATTTTAACAGCGGGATTAGCGGTTGGTTACTATGCCATGGCTAACATTGATAACAATTGGCCGTTAGTTTTAGCTGTTGCTACTGCAATGGCCTGCTCTTTCTTTGTTCAAGCAGGTGAAGGCGCAGTTTTTGCGGCTGTTCCTTTAATTAAACGCCGTTTAACAGGACAAATTGCCGGCATGACAGGAGCTTACGGAAACGTTGGCGCAGTTGTCTACTTAACAGTATTGTCTATGGTTAGTTATCAACAATTCTTTTTAGTGATTGCTGCCACTGCAATACTTGGCTTTATTACTTTACTCTTTATGGAAGAACCTAAAGGTTCAATGACAGAGGTTCATGCAGATGGTACGGTTGAGTTAATCAATGTTAACTAGCAATACAGCTGACAAAATGAACAAAAAAACCGACAAAATAACAAACACAAAATCAAACACTACCTCTTCATTAAGCGTTTGTTTTGGTGGCTATTCTTGTGCAGGCCTTAAGGAAGAAAATCAAGACGCTTTTGCTGCACTAATTCCTGACAAAAGTGAATTATCAGCAAAAGGGGCCGTCGCGGTTATTGCTGACGGAGTATCAAGCGCAAGTAATGCAGCGCAAGCGTCACAACTCTCAGTAACACAATTTATTAGCGAATATTATGCTACCCCCCAAACCTGGTCGACCCAAAAGTCGGCTGCAAAAGTATTAACAAGCTTAAACCAATGGTTGTTTTCTCAAGATAATTTACTAGATAATTTACTGGATAACTTATCAACAAATCAACACAGCCATCACAGCCAACAACATCAGCAATGGCTGACAACCTTTTCTGCTATTGTATTAAAGTCAACGACCGGATACATTTTCCACGTTGGTGATTCTCGAATCAGTCAATTTCGACAGCAACAATTTGAAAGTATTACCCGTGATCACAATCATAAACAAGGATCAAAACATCTGGTCTTAACCCGTGCTTTGGGTGCCGACGAACGCTTAAAAGTTGATGTTCATCAAATAGACTTGCAAGCGGGTGATCTGTATCTGTTAACTTGCGATGGTGTACATGATTTTTTATCAACAAAAGTATTTATTCAACTGCTCAAGAAATTACCTCAACAACCAAGCAATAAAGATCTGGAACAAGCCAGTAAATCAATTGTTCAACAAGCGCTTGATGCCGGCAGTGATGATAACTTGAGTTGTTTATTAGTTTATATTAACGAAATACCTAATCGACAACTTGCCGAAATAGAACGTGACTTATTAAGTAAAACCATTCCGCCAGCACTAAAAGTAGGGATGAAATTAGATGGCTACAAGGTGCGAAAAGTTATTCATGCCAGTATTAGATCTCATCTTTACCTAGTAGAAAAAGAACAAGATAATAAATTACTGGTATTGAAAGTACCTTCTGCCAATTTTGCTGAAGATGCACTGTATCTACAAGGCTTCAAACGTGAAGCTTGGGTTGGTGAACGTATTAACCATAACAATATAATGAAAATACAGAGAGCCAAAAACAATAGTCAGTTTTTATACCATTTGTGTGAATACATTGAAGGACAAACGTTAAGTGAATGGATGCATGATAATCCTAAACCCAGCATTGCTCAGGTGCGGGATATTATAATTCAGATCATCGCCGCATTACGTGCTTTTCAGCGGTTAGAGTTGGTTCATCGTGATTTAAAACCCGAGAACATCATGATTGATCAATTCTCCCAGGTAAAACTTATTGATTACGGCACAGTGAAAGTTGCAGCTTTCGAGGAAGATCAACAAAATATAAAAGAAACCGTACCTATGGGCTCACTTAATTATATTGCGCCTGAAACCTGTCTGAAAATGAGTGCCGATAACCGGAGTGACTTATTTTCTCTGGGGGTTATTTGTTATGAAATGCTTACTGGTCAGTTACCATTCAAACCAATGCAGCGCGCCGAAATACTCTACAATAACTACTCACAATGGCAATATCGTAGTGTTAAACAATTCCGCCCAGAATTACCTCTGTGGCTTGATATTACCCTTGAACAAGCAACAAAAGCAGATCCGGGATCACGCTACCAGGCTTTTTCAGAATTTCTCATGGACCTGAACAAACCTAATATTAATGCAATGGAAGAATATAAAACTCAACCACTGTTGCAACGAAACCCGACTAAATTTTGGCAAGCCTGTTCTTTATTTTTATTATTTGCTTTAATCATTTCGCTTTTTAATTAAAACATTTCAGTCTAATCAACCTGAACTCGGGATAAGCAGCTCTTGCGCAACATTTCCCTTTTTCCAATTCTATGGGTTAAAGGGTTAAAGGGATTAAAGGCTTAAAGAGTTAAAAGGGCTAAAACGTCGATAAATATGCCAGCTATTCATAAACGTTTTGCCTTGATAATCGAAAACACGGCTATAACCAAACTATCAGGGATTAAACTAGCCGTTACATTCCATGACTTATCATCAAACTGGGGTAACCTTGACTACGGTACTGAACTTGATTTTGTCGCGACATACAAATTTGCCAATAGATATAATTTTTTTGTGGCGTTATCTAACGACACTGCTGACGTTTTGGCACTGATACTAATAAGTTATGGATTCAAATATCAACTAAGTTCTAGAGTCGGTTGACATTATTCAGATACACAGAACCTTTCTGCCTACTTTTTGTCTTGAACAATATTTGAAAAAAATAGGTGTATTGTTATTGATCTCGGATTAAAATAGCCGCCGTTCAAGCTATTTAAAATGAAAAGGCAAATCTGTTGTTATTAATGATCGACAATTACGATTCATTCACCTTTAATCTGGTGCATTATTTTCGTGCCCTTGGTCAAAACGTAATCGTACATAGAAATAATCAAATATCATTAGAAGATATAAAAAGTGCATCCCCCAAGTATATTGTTATTTCACCCGGCCCGTGTACCCCTGATGATGCAGGTTTGTCATTAGCTATAATTAAAGAGTTTGCTGGTCAAATTCCTATTCTGGGTGTTTGTCTGGGCCATCAGTGCATTGCACAGCACTTTGGTGCAAAAATCGAAAAAGCCACAAAATTGATGCATGGCAAAACCAGTAAAATTAAACATAATGAAAGTGGCTTATTTAAAGGCCTAAACAATCCTTTGCAGGTTACCCGTTACCATTCTCTTATTGTTAACAAAGATAGTCTACCTGATGAATTCGAAATCACTGCTTGGAGCGATACAGGAGCAGAAAAATCTGATGACGGGGAAGTTGGTGAAATAATGGCCCTCAGACATAAAACACTCCCTCTAGCCAGTGTGCAATTTCACCCCGAATCAATATTAACGGAACAAGGCAGGGCTTTACTGGAAAATTTCTTGCTCTCTTATTAAGACCAATTGGTATAACAACCACCCCAGCCGTCCCCTAGGCTGTCGAAATATGACCATTTTCAACCAATTTACCGTTTATATTTTTGGCTTTTTTAATATTGTTGGAATT
>JABSOJ010000325.1 GCA_013216005.1 Alteromonadaceae bacterium
GAGATGTATCCAACAGGGTCATTTGAATAAAAACGCCCGATAACTGGATCATAGTATCGTGCCTGCATATAACTCAAATCTAAATCAGCATCAAACTTATGACCTGTGTAGCCTATTTCGTTGTTTTCAGTTCCCCAATCTTGACCAAATGGCTTATAGCGATTACGTGAAATAACTGTACCTGAGCTATTCGTTGTTGCGGCTGTACTTCCCATTAAATCACTATGAATGTAGGTTACAGCACTTGATTGTTTATAAGCAACTAATTGACTACCTAAGTAATAGTTTTCGCGGTCACTGCCATTAACTCTTTCATGTATCAATCGACCAGATTGCGTATAAAAAGAATAACGAGTGCCTTCGCTGTCTACTGCTTTTACTCGTCGGTTGTGACCGTCATACAGGTAACTATTGCCATTACCATTCACCATTTGATTAGCTAAGTTGTAACTGAACGACTTACTGCCATTACTGGTGACATTACCACGGTTATCATAACTCATGCTATAAGCTACAGCACCTGACGTACTTGAAAGTTGCTTATCACTGTCGTAGTAGTAATTGACGACGTTACCATTAAAATCAAACTTAGTAATATTACCCATACTGTCATAGCTCATGTCGCCAATAACGGTGTTGTAACGGTTTTTAATATTATTTACTCTATCAAGCGCATCATAAGTAAACTTCAAGTCATAGGTATTACTTTGCATGTCATCCCAATTGGTAATATTGAGATTGTTGTCGTAATAATAACGGTTATAAACAGCATTTGTTCCACCACAAAGTGAGCGCTGAATGTCTGGCACACCATATGTTTTTAATGTTTGTGTGTTTACACAACTATTGCCTTGGGTCATTGAATTAAGCTGACCATTGGCATGATATGAAATACTGCTAGCGTAAGCGCCAACATTACGGGGTTGCCCAAGTGCATTAGGTGAAAATGAAATATTGGCACCACTTGGGTAAATGATGTTACTGACATTTTGTTGAGCATTGTATTGATTGGTCACCGACCACGAATAGCCATCAACACTTAATGTTTCTATAACAGGTAAATTTCTATCGTTATACGTATAGGTATGTACCGTTCCGTTAAAAGTTAACGTGTCCAAGTTGCCGTTTTTGTCATAAGCATAGCTTTTAGTTGACGTGCCATCACCGTAACTGACCGTTTTTAACCCGCCATGATTATCGTAGCCATAAGTTGTTTTTTCACTCGACGTAACACTGTTATCACAAGAAGTTGTACTCGTAGACACCGAACTACCATGAGCCATCCAGCTAGTATTGCCAGCGGCATCTATGCTCATCGCTATATTACCAATATCTGGTCGAACGGCTTTACATAAATTTTGGTAACCATCGTATACCCTGTATTCAGTTATACCGCCTTGCGATATAGAGGTCATGTTGCCAAATTTATTGTATGCCATGGTGGTATTCGATAAATTACTCGGTGTTAATATACTCTCTGCTAAACCTTGGCTAGGTGAGCCATAAGACTTATACGAGGTGGTAGTGACTAAATTACGGTTGTCGGTAACGGTAACTTTATTATCAGATGAATAACTATACCGAACGCCACTGCCACCTAAGGCATTACTCACCACTTTTGTCACTCGGCCAAGGCCGTCGTAAGTGGTACTTGAGCCGTATAACGTGGCAGCAGTTGATGCCGCTTGAGATTGGAATGTTGGTTTATTGTAAGCGTTATAAACAGTTCGGTTATAAGTTGTGGTTGAACTGATTGTTTTATCACGTTGTTTACCTAAAACAGGGCGCAACAATCCATCGTAATATTTTTTTGTCTCAAAATTACCATTGGTTGTGGTTTTGATGAGCATTCCACTAACAACGGTAGATGACTCTTCACTACCGTTGGCTGTGGTGTAAGTAATGCTGGTGTTATTCCAAAAACTATTCGCTGGGTTTACTAAGGTAATACGTCCTAAATTATCATACTCATAAAACGTTATATTTCCTTTAAAGTCAGTTGAACTTTTCACCCAACCATTTGTATCAACCGTTTTATAAGCATACTGACTTGATGTACTGTTGCTATAAGGCGCTCGTATAGTACGGGGCGTACCACGATAATAATTACTTGCTTCAGACCAACGATTAGTTGCATTGTAACGAGTTAATTTAGGCAAGCCCGCTTGCGTGCCAGAGGTGTGATAACTTTCATTTCGTTTCACCCAACGCCCAAAGCTGTAGCGGTAATTAGGTCGTGATTTATATGAACCTGTTGCAGAGTGATATGATTGCTCAGAAACCAATTCACTGCTTGAATAACTGTCATTATCGCTTATATAGGTTTTAGTCGGTAAGTTGAGGATGTAATTAGTCAGGTCGTGATAATACTCTTGTTTGGTGTATCGTACGTTGCTGTTAAACGAGTTGTGCTCTTTCGTTTTCTCAGACGCACCATAGGTATTAAATACAGAGTAATCACGATAATATTTATTTACCCCTCCTTGGTGTAACTCAGTGGTTGATGTAATTAAATTAACTCTGTAGTCAGTGGGCTTAGTGTTAACAAACTCTAAAATAGCGGCACCAACGTATCCTCCTTGTACATAGTTATTAATCTGTCTTTTTAAGAGTGTTGTGCCGTTAGTATCGTAATATTCTGAGACTACTTTTTTACCATCTAATGCACTGGTATAGTCACGGTTGTGAAAATACACAGTTTTTGACCCATCAGGGGTACTGACTGTTGTGCTTTTATAGTCAAGTGAATTAACGTAGCTAGTAGGGTAAGAAGAAAGCGTAGCGCCACTCAATGATTCTCCAGTATAAAAACCTTTATTCTCTGAATAGTCATAACTCCAATTCATCGAAGGCAACCCAGGTCCTGTAATTGACTTACTCACAAGAGACATTGATTGCGTACATTTTTTGGTATAATCAATTCTTGAGTAGGAGTTATAAACTCTCGGTACGTTACTCTTACCGTGTAAAGTGGCTTCTAAAGAGAATGTACCTTTAGCGCCATTAGGGTGAGTAATTTTGATGATGGTAGATTGTCTAGAGGGTATAGTACATTCAGTCCTTAATGTCTTTGAACTTAACATATCATCAAAATCAAAAGCCCAGGATTTATTGTCTGGACGAGTAACTGATGTTAAAGATTTGTAGCCCGATGGACTATAGCCATAAGACCAAGTGCGCCCATTCGCTACAACACTTGTTATTAACCATTCGTTCGGAGATGAAAGCGTACGATTTATTGTGATTTTACGCCCATCACTCGATTCTATTTTCACCAAGGACCTTTTTTTATTACGTCCCCCTAGTAATTCATAATGATACTTGCCTATGCACATCACTCAGGTTGGTCGATAACTACCCTGAACTTGAGAAATATCGACTAGTTTTATTTCTATCTTGTCGGTATTTTCCAAATACCGGAGCAAACTGCATAGGCATGTAATGATAAGTGACTGTGTTACCAAACCTGTCTTCGACTTTGCTAACATACAAATAAATATCATACGCACCTATCCCGCCAGTATTGTTACGTATAACACCAGCACTTCTCGATACTTTTTCAGAAAACGTATAGGTATCACCATTAGGTGACTCTGCAATGAGTATTTCACCTGTATTGAATGCGTTGGGGGCACAGCGTACACGCCAATTTGATTTAGTTCCTTTAGGGTAGGTAGAACCACCTTTCCAGAGGAGCTTTTCTGAGATGATACCGGGGACATGTATTGTTTCTCCGTTGTAATATTCGGAGGCAGCAACAGTAGCGCCACCACTATGGGTATATCCTATTTCTGGCTCTCCGCTACATTCTTGTCCTCTTCCCCACGGGTGTGATATATAAGAATCAGATAACTTGGTTGTTTTTATATAAGGAATATCCAATTCCCAGTCGGCAAAGTCAGTACGATTAGACCTAAATTGCAAATCTTGGAAAGTACGACCAATCGACACAGATAAACTGTTATTACCTGGTAGGCTAACATCTGTGTGAGAAAAGCTTAAGCTGCCGCCATTTAAATCTATTTGCTCACCAAACAATTGAGTTGTTTCAGGGGTGATTGAATTTATACTGGCTAAGCCAACGTTTATTTGCTCATTCGCTGAAGGAACGTGACTTTCGCCACCTTCACCACCACCTTCGCCTCCTCCTTCGCCACCACCAGGAATAGCCATAGACACAACGGCAGTAGATTCATCTATTGAATCGTCGTCACTTTTAGGTGGTTTAACCTTTTTATTGGTTTTGCTTTCAGATGATTGTTTAGCTGAAACTTCAGGCTTAAGCTTTACTTCTTCGTTTGAGTAACCGAAGAAGCTTGTGAAGAGTAATATTGTTATTATTATTTTATGCATTGTGCGCATTCAATAGTCCTTTAATGTTAAATTAGAAACCTTTAGAGGAGCTTCCGTATCGAGTTGTTTTTATTACTGATCTATACATGTTGGAACGGCACTCGCAGTACCTGCAAAAACACTTATTCCTAAACCCAGGCTCATGGCCAACACTATTTTTTTCATCTTTGTTAATTTCATTTTAATTTCCTTCTTTATTATTAATAATTTGTCCTGATAATGCAGAACATACTCTGATTTAATATGATTGATTCGATACCAAATAATGACTTCATGTTATATACAGCCTTAATTAAACCGTTAACAAATATTGGACATAAATTTATAAATTATGGACAAGTTAAGTTATCACTATATATATCAGCAAGATAAAAGCATAAATTTAGACGTAAATTTAGAATGCATGTATATTTATGGCACCAATCAATCGTGAGATAATTGGACTCCCCATCCCTTGAGATGTGGGCTAATATAACTACGTCTAGTTGATATATTTGA
>JABSOJ010000326.1 GCA_013216005.1 Alteromonadaceae bacterium
GCAAAATCAAGAAGTTAATGGTACAAGTAAATCCCAGAATAATGGTGTAACATTAAATCATCACTCAATGTTTCAATCTTTTCGATTATCAAGGCAAAACGTTTATGAATAGCTGGCTATTTTTCGACGTTTTAACGTAGATTATTGGAAAAAGGCGAATATTGAGCAAGTGCTGCTTATCCCGAGTTCAGGTTTATTAGATTAAATTCCATTTTTATTTGAATATTTACCAAGTGGAGCTAAATTTATACACTTGAAACAGTAAAGTTGGCTGACAAAGCAAGACATAGATAAAAAAGCCTGATAGCATCAGGCACAACATAAAGTTATTCAATATTTCATGCCCTAAAAAAATTATAATCAAGGATATTCATGAGCGCACAAAGAGAACATTTCGGTTCCCGTATGGGATTTATTCTGGCAGCTGCAGGCTCTGCTGTTGGTATTGGTAATTTAGTTGGTTTTCCAGTTAATGCGGCTAAAAATGGTGGTGGTGCATTTTTACTTATGTATGCCATATTCGTTGTTGTGATTTGTTTACCCGTAATGATTGCCGAAATGGCCGTTGGACGTAAAGCGGCAAAAAATCCTGTTGGCGCCTATTCCTTATTAAGTGAAAACGATTCCAAATGGCGTTTAGCTGGTTTACTCAGTATTATTACTCCTTTCATGATCGCCGTATTTTACACTGTATTAACGGTTTGGATTTTTGTGTATCTAGTGTTAGCTGTTACCGGAAATTTAGATTATATAGCTAGTGCTGATTCATTTGGTGAGGTGATCAGTAGTCCTTACTTATTCCTGTCGATGATAGTTGTTGCCGCTTTAGTTCGCTTTATTCTGGTTTCAGGTGTTAAAGATGGTATTGAACGAACAGCAAAAATAATGATGCCTGCACTGTTTGTTATGTTGATCTTATTGGTTATTTTTGTTCTTACTTTAGATAATGCTATGGCTGGTGTTCAGTTTTATTTAATACCTGATTTAGATAAAATTACGCCTAAAGTGGTTAGTAATGCCTTATCACAAGCTTTCTTCTCCTTATCATTAGGCATGGGGATTTTGATCACCTACGGCTCTTATATCAGTAAAGATGAGAATATAGCTGGTTCGGCTAAATTAGTGGCAATTACAGACACTTCAGTTGCATTTATTGCCGGACTAATGGTTTTACCTGCGATATTTTCTTTTAACCCTAATGTTAATCCAAGTGAACTCAGTGACAGTGGGGTCTCATTAATTTTTAGTTATTTGCCAAAAATATTTTTAGCCTTAGAAAGTTCAATCGGTTATTTCTTTGCCAGTGCTTTGGCTTCCGTCTTTTTCTTATTAGTGTTTTTTGCGGCTATAACTTCATTAGTTTCTATTGTTGAAGTACCGGTATCTTACCTGATGGATGAGAAAAAACACACGCGTAAAAAAGCGTTAAATACTATGTTTTTATGGGCGGGTTTATGTGCTTTATTAACAATATTGTCGGCTGGAATGGTGGACTTTTTAACTTTATTAACGTCTTATGGTGGCAAATCTAAATCTCTTTTTGATTTGATTACTGATATGTTTTACGACACCATTTTGCCATTAAACGGTTTATTAATTTGTTTATTTGTCAGCTATCGTTGGAAAAGTCAAAATTTGAATGAAGAATTATCTAAGGGTAATCCCAATTTCAGTAAAACTTTTCTCGCTAAATATACAAACTTTGCTTTGGCTACCATTATCCCTATTGTGGTTGCGGTAATATTTATAGATACGGTTGCCAGAACATATTTTGGTTATAACTTTTTTGGCTGATAAGTGATTTAAAACTTATTTATTATCCGTATTTACTCAGGGTAACTTAGTAATACCAATTGGTTTAATTAATAAGCCGCTTAATATTTATATTAAGCGGCTTTGTCTTTTAATTTGGAACTTAATATGATTGAACACATTATCACGACTGATTTTTCTGAGTGCCAGCGACTTTTTCATGGGCGTGGTCATGCTTATGCTGATTTATCCCATGTTAATGTGGATTGGTTACCTCCAGTGGTTCTGATCACTTTATATCAAGAAGTGGAAAATGATTGGTTATGTAAGCAGGCTAAACAATTAAAAGGTTTAATCCCTGATTGTAAGTCTGTGCAAGTGCAATACAGATGTCGCAAATTTTCGCCTTCTGAGGTGATTCTGGGTGAAGAAATAGCACATACCATTGTGTCTGAATCAGGGCTTTCGTTTCATATAGAATTGGGTAAATCGCAAAATACCGGTTTGTTTTTAGATATGAAAAATGGTCGTGATTGGATCAGAAAACAGGCGAAAAATAAAAAGGTACTGAATTTATTTTCTTATACCTGTGCTTTTTCCGTTGCCGCTCTTGCTGGTGGTGCTGAACGGGTGGTTAATGTTGATCTAAGTAAAGCTTCTTTAAATAAGGGGCGTGATAATCATCGTTTGAACAAGCAAGACACCACAAAAGTTTTTTTTGAGGGGGTTGATATTTTTAAATCTTATGGCCGGTTAAAAAAACATGGCCCTTACGATTTCCTTATATGTGATCCGCCATCTTTTCAAAAGGGAAGCGTAAATATTGAGCGTGATTATCAAAAAATAATGAAACGTATTCCCCAGCTGGTTAAAGCTAATGGTCAATTGATGATGTGCTTGAATTCGCCTGATTTAGATGAAGAGTTTTTATTGGCAGAAATGGCACGTGAATGCCCTGATTGTCAGTATCAAACAGCTATTAAACCGCCAGAAGTATTTAAAGAAGCACATGCCGGGAAAGGCTTGAAAATACTTATTTTTAAATTTATTCCGGCGTAGATGGACAGAAATAATTAATGTTTGAAGTGAATAACATTATTTTCTGAATTTGAATAAGAAGCTCTGGGCATTAGTTTGCTATTTTTAGCTGACTCGTTCTTATTTTCTAGTACTGAGTCTAGATATAATTGATAAGCGTGTTCAGTATCTTGATTAGCCATAACCAATAAATCATTGAGTGAATCAATAATTGTTAGAAATTGGTTAAGTTGGTCAGGAGTTAAATTAGCGGAAAAAGTGTTAATATTTTGCAACATATTTTCATTATCAGTAGACATGTCCAACCTCTTTTAAGTAAAACGTCAAAATTTTGTTTTACTTAAAAGAATACAATTGCTGTGCCAATATGAGATTCATTTATTAGCGGCTTGGTGTTATGGTCTAATTCAGCACTACACGTGCAGCAAGCAATATCAGAAAACCACCGGTAACTTTATCGACTAAGTGGCTTTTAGCACGCAATTTACTGATAAGATCACCGCGTGACAATCCAAATGTAACAATTGAATACCAAAGAGCATCGATGCAACCTACTGTTGCGATCATAATTACTTTTTTTATCAAGGTTGCATCAAGGTCGATAAACTGACTGAATAGTGCAAGAAAAAATATCGCTAATTTGGGATTTAAAAATGCGATCAAAAAGCCATCTCGCCAGCCATGCACTTTCTCATTATTTTGTTCAGCATCATGACTTAAAATAGTTGTGTCTTTTTTACTTAAAAGTGATTTTACCCCTAAATAAAGTAAAAATGCTGCGCCCGTATATTGAATTAAACTGAATAAAATTGGCGATTGCACAATGACAAGTCCGATACCTGTAACGGTTATTGCTGCGTACAAAGCAACGCCTAAGCCGTGACTGAGTGCGGTACTGTATCCTTGAATTGGACCACCTGACAAGGTATTTTTAATAACTAAAGCTAAGCTTGGGCCAGGTGAAATTGCTCCTAGTATACAAATGGTTACTAATGACAACCAAAGATGAAGTTCCATTATTTAATCCTTCTTTTAACTGAGACCAATTCTATTATTAACGCTTTATGCTTGTATCGACACAAAAACTAGCTAAGTGAAAAAGTGTATAAGTGAATATTTATGAAATCAGTGGTAAAAATTATAGTCGTTAGGGTTAAGGCAAATCTACTTGCATACTTGACATTAGCTACAAAAAATTGCCATGTTGTTTTAATCAATTATTCATGTCATATTACTTAGAATTTTCTGTAATATCCACGTTTTACTCGATTTAACTTGTGGTTTTCAATTTAATAATTGGGTTCAAAAGTTGATGAATGCAGCTAAATATATGATTGCCCGTTTTTTAATGGTCTCGTACTTGGAAAAAATTTATTGAAAAAAATCCTCACAGAACTTGTCGGTGTGAGGATAATGCTATTTATCTATTTATCTATTTATCTATTTATCTATTTATCTATTTGCTGTTTACTTTAATTAATAGCCTCGTGAAAGGGTAGTAAAACCGTTACTTATAACTTGATTATGTACAGTAAAAGACCCATTGCCAGAAGTAGTAGAGTAACTTAGGAGTTCCAACTGAAGCGATTAAAGTATTCAAGCTTGATATTTTGGCATATCCAGAATCAGCTAATTTATATAACAGTTTGGTTGAAGCGTATCTAAAGAATAATAACGGTAAGCTTGCGGCAAAATATTAAAGTAAAGCCTATGAAATAGATCCTAGTTTGGATTACATACCTGCCATTTTAAAACCAATAAGCAGTAGGCAAAATAGATAACATCAGCGAATGCCTAATTTTAATATAAGGGCTTAACATAAGGGTTTAACATAAAGACCTTAACATTTTATTTGAATGTTAGGTTCACTCTTATTGATGGTGGATCTACTGAAATATTACACTTTGTGATGTTTGGTATCTGAGAAATAGGTTAAGGGTAGCTACATAGAAATGATAGGTTTTATTTTACCTATAAACTGTATTAGTTCCGACTTAATCTGACACTCGACTTGCAAAGTTGAGAGTTACCTACTTTGATAAAGGTGTCGAATCTT
>JABSOJ010000327.1 GCA_013216005.1 Alteromonadaceae bacterium
TTTAAATTCACTCAATCAAGTTCATGTCACCATAGTATAGATTATAACCACTTAAAACTAAAGTTATGACGCTTCCTTTGTAAATTAGCGTCTATAATTACCAAGTAATAATGGGGTCGCGGACGGTTGTTTGTGTTTTAATATGCATTGTACCTGTGCTATTCAACTTTTAGCAGGTGATTAAAAAGGGTTTATTGTGGATAAAAAAATAGAAAAAAGTGATATGAAAAATAACACTAAATGGATTCTTGCTGTCGTAGCTGTTATTGCTATTTTTTTATGGTTTTTTAACAGTATCAATGATTCATTGCGAGGACCGTCTTCGGGGGGGCAGCAGCAGAATCTTTCACTTCGAAGTCTGATACTTAGCACTGTAACTAAAGGGAGGTTCGATGACTATCTCTACGTTCAGGGGATTGTATCTCCTAAGTCAACTGTCTATCTTGATGCTATTGCTGGTGGCAGGGTTGAAGAACGCTTTGTGCAACAGGGCGAATATGTTAAACAAGGGCAGTCGCTGGTTAGAATGTCAAATACCAGCTTGCAGTTGGACGTAATCAGTCGCGAAGCACAAATATCCGAGCAGCTTAATTTTCTGCGTAACACTCAAATGCAGGCGGAAACCAATCGACTTGACTTGCTTCAGTCGTTGTTGGATACCGACAACATAATCCGTCATTTGGCTCGTAAGCTACGTCAATCAGAGCGTTTGCTAAAACATGGCTCCATCAGTGAGGAAGAATTTTCAGGAATCGCACAAGATTTGGAATATAACAAAAAACGTAGGGCTTTGACGCTTGAACGCCAGACTCAGGAAGATAAAGTACGTTCATTACAAATAGAGCAATTAGAAGACAGTGCTCAGATGCTCAATAAAAACCTTAAGTTTGCAAGAGACAATATCAGCAATTTGTTGGTCAAAGCGCCAGTATCTGGTTACCTCAGTGATTTTAGTGTAGAACTTGGCGAATCAAAAATTCAAGGTTACCGCCTGGGACAAATTGACATTCCTGGGCAATTCAAAGTGGTGGCTTCACTAGATGAATATTACTTGAACAAGATATCTTTAGGCATGAATGTACATGTTAAGATAAAAGGTCAGAAACAGATATTAACCATCAGCAAAATTGACAGCAGAGTCAATAATGCTCAATTCCAGATTGAAGTCGATTTACCCGATATTCTTCCCAACAATGATGCCGAACTTAGCGTAGCCGATCAAATTAAACGGGGACAAACCATGGCAATGGATATTGTTCTAAGCGAAAGCACTAATGAAACTTTGATGATAGAACGAGGTGCGTTTATTAACAATACGGGTGGCAACTGGATATTTGTATTAAACACGGATACCGGCACAGCCTATCGTCGTTCAATTACTGTAGGTAAAAAAAATCAACAATTTATTGAAGTCATTAATGGTCTTGAAGAAGGGGATAGGGTGATTATCTCTAACTATAGTGCTTTTGACAAAGCTGATACACTGAACTTTTAAGTAGCTTATACCCAACTATTGAAAGTGGTCGTTTCACTTTGCTTTGTGGGAATTGATCCAGAATCTGCATTTTTAAGTGGTTTGGGTATAAACGACACAAACTTTAAGGAATATTTATGATTAAACTAATTAATTTTTCTCGGGTATTTCGTACATCAGATATCGAGACAACTGCAATAAATAGTATTGACCTGCATGTTGCTAAGGGGGAGTTCCTCGCTATTATGGGGCCTTCCGGTTGTGGAAAATCCACTTTGTTGTCTATTTTAGGCATGTTGGATTCACCAAGCAGCGGTGAATATCGTTTTATGGAACAGGATATTGCCAATCATAGTGAGAAACAATTATCGCATTTGCGTAAGACCTCGTTGGGTATTGTATTTCAAAGTTTTAACCTGATTGATGACTTGACGGTCTATGAGAATGTGGAGTTGCCTTTACAGTACCAAAAGATTTCTGCTTCTGAACGTAAACCTCGAGTGGATGCTATCCTGAAGCGGATGAAGCTTGATCATCGAGCTGCTCATTTACCACAACAGCTTTCCGGAGGGCAGCAGCAACGTGTCGCTGTGGCAAGGGCTTTGGTGATTAATCCTAAATTAATTCTTGCTGATGAGCCAACGGGTAACCTGGATTCAACTAATGGCAAGGAAGTTATGCAAATGTTGAAGGAAATTAATGACGAGGGCACTACGGTTATCATGGTAACTCACTCAGAAACCGATGCATTGTTTAGTCATCGCATCGTTCGGTTGTTTGATGGCCAGATTATTTCCAATCCCATCAATACCATCGTAAAAGGGGCTTGATATGCTAATAAGTTATTTTATTGCGACATATCGTGCATTCATGAGACAAAAAACCTATTTTGTCATCAATGTGGTTGGTTTGGCGATTGGATTCGCGGCAGCATTACTTGTGGCTCTTTATGCTTATTACGAAAGTTCTTTTGACAAGTTTCATCCCAATACCGAAAAAACCTATCGGGTGCTGCAACATTACAAATCTGTCGATATAAGTGTGCCGATCATAAGCCCTGCAATTGCTCAACATGTGCTTAAATTGGACGGTATCGAAGGGGTTTTTAGCTGGGTCATGGGAACCGACAAGATTGGTAGTAAAGTTAAGGTTAATGATCAATATTTAACCTTAGACAATGTTTACGCTTCGACGGCTAATGTAATGGATTTTTTTGCCATCAATGTACTTGACGGACAATTGGAGGATGCTTTAACGTTGCCGGACCGCATAGCTTTGTCTCGTTCTGAGGCTATACGTTTTTTCGGTTCAACTAATGTCGTCGGACAAAGTCTGGTGACTGACACCAAAACTTGGACGGTCGCTGCTGTTTTTGAAGATATGCCGCTCAACACCCATTTAGCGGTTAATGCTATTATCAATGAAAGCCAGTTCAAGCATCGTTTTTACAGAAATGATTCTTTCACCTATATCCAGTTATCTGACACTGCCGACAAACAGCAGATCATCGAGCAGATCAGTAAATTGATCAATAACAATGCTCATCAGGGGCAGCATAATATTGATGTGAAACTACAATTAATACTCGACGTGCATCTGGATGAAAACATGCTTTATGATATGAAAAAGGGTGGTTCAGCCAAAACTGTCAATATTAGTATCGCCCTGAGTATTTTGTTGTTGCTGATCGGAAGTATTAATTTTATCAATATGAGCATGGCTCAAGCCGGGACTAGAGCTAAAGAGGTTGGTGTACGTAAGGCTTTGGGAGCTTCCAAACAGCAATTGGTGATTCAATTTTTAATGGAATCTATCAGTGTCGCCACTGTATCGGTGTTGATTGCTTGTGTTGTTGCAGAGTTGTTGTTACCAGCATTTAATATATTTGTCTCACGGGAGTTGTCGATTGAATACTTAAGCTTGTTCGGCGTATTTATTGTTGTTGCGACCCTCATCGTAGGGATTTTAGCAGGGGCTTATCCGGCATTTTTTATTTCGTCGTTTAGTGCGAAACGGGTGTTAAGTGGTGATTTGCAGAGGGGCACCACGGCTATTTTAATCCGAAAGTCTTTAATGGTGTTTCAGGCTGCTCTTTCAATAGGCCTTATTATAGGTGCCAGCACTTTGTATATGCAGTTGCAGTTCCTCGATAATTTGTCTGTGGGTTATGAAAAGGAACAACGTCTCAGAGTTTTAAATACTGGTGATCTTTTTGATAAGCAATATCAATCCTTGTTTAACGATGTCAGTAAAATTAATGGGGTTAAGTCAGTGACGCCAACTAACTTTAATCTTACAGTCTCGACTAATGCTGGTGTCAATATTCGTTTGCCTGGTTCAGATGTTATCACTAAGGGGATCCGTTACGCAGGTACGGGTTATAACGCGGTATCAACTTTGGGCCTGAATTTAATTACTGGACGGGATTTTTCAGAACAATATAAATCTGACTGGTATAACGAACAAACAGGGGTACCAAAAGCTAGTATGCTAATTTCACGCTCCTTACTTATAGCCGCTGGATACGATTCACCTGAGCAGGCCATCGATCAGGTATTCCAGTTTGATGCTGGTAAATCCACTGGTTTTAAAGGAAAAATTATCGGCGTGGTGGAAGATGTTAAAATAGGTTCAACCCGAGATCCGCAGTCACCGATTATTTTTGTCTGTGGTTTAAGCTGGACTGGTGGTGCGGCTTTGACCATCAATGTTGAAGATGAATTTCAGAAAGATACTCTTCAACAAATTGAAAATATGATCAAAAAAAGACTTAAGTTGGATTATGTAGAGATAGAGTTGGTTTCTGAACAGTACCGCGCGATTTACCAGAGAGAAAGAGTACAAACGCAGGTGGTACTGCTATTCAGTGGGTTGGCAGTATTTTTGACGTGTGTTGGTATCTTTGGTTTGGCTGCATTCAGTGCACAAAGACGAAGTAAAGAAGTGGCCATCAGAAAAGTGTTGGGGGCTTCTCGCCCTGAATTGGTTAACTTGCTGGCTAAAGAGTATTTAATTTTGATTGGTATCAGTATTGTAGTGGCATTTCCTTGTGCTTTCTATTTTGTCAATAGTTGGTTAACCAACTTCAATGATCGCATCGGTCAGTCACCTTTGGTTTATTTGATGGCTGCAGGATTAGTCATGTCAGTGACATGGTTGACTGTATTTAGTCTCGCTTTTCGGATGTCGAGTCTTCAGCCGTTTTCAATGTTGAGGCAAGATTAATCTTTTATTTATTATAAAACACTATACCCAGACCAGGGCAAACGGGTCTAAATTAAACAGTTTTGTAAATTAACAGTGAATATAATTTAAACTTTAAGATTATTCTCA
>JABSOJ010000031.1 GCA_013216005.1 Alteromonadaceae bacterium
TGAGAAATATCGACCAGTTTTATATCTATCTTGTCGGTATTTTCCAAATACCGGAGCAAACTGCATAGGCATGTTAATAAAAGACTTGAATGATAAAAAATTAGATCTGATTTTTAATACCATAGAAGAAAGAGTAAAACATTTAAGCCGGTTTATTGATGGTTATGCCCGTTTTGCTAAATTACCCTTACCAAGACGTGAAAAAATTGATTGGTTGCTATTTGTACAAACCTTGCAACAACAAGTAGAATTTGTCTGGGATAAAGAACTACCATTAAACGCGTCTCACCTGGACATTGCCCAGTTACATCAAGTTCTGCTTGATTTATTAAAGAATGCACATGAATCCGCCTCACAAGCCCATGATATCGCATTACGTTTACGTACTGTTAATTATGGTCTGCAACTTGATGTTTTAGACCGGGGATGCGGAATGTCTGACGATGTACTTAAAAATGCACTCTTACCTTTTTATTCCACAAAAACGACTGGTAGTGGCATTGGTTTACTTTTATGCCGGGAAATTGTAGAAGCTCACGATGGTTTTTTAACGTTAGTGAACCGACAAGGCGGTTTGAAAGTTGCTATCTGGTTGCCTTAGTTTGGAACAATAATCTAACTTTAGCGAAGCACGTCCGAAACTAATCTAAATTAACATTTTTTCAAAATAGGCTCTATTTTAACCATTTTTACATATGCTAATAAGATGAAGTTTTGCAAAGTTTTCTCAGAAAGTAACCCGTTAGCCAACAATAGACCTTCCGATATTCATTTCAATGCATTGAATTTAGTCGTTCATTGATGTGCGTAATTCTGCTTTTTTCAGCAATTTGGATAGGTAATAAACTAATAAACTAAAGCCCATCAAATTCATTCAAAAATAACTTTCCTTTTTATAATTTCTTCAGTACCTTAGATAGGTAAATTGTGAATTATGAATTATGCTAAATACCAACCAGATTCATGTTTTAATTCTTGAAAAAGGATATATGTTCCAAAAAAAAATAATTAAATAATAAGAAAAATAATTAAACAATAATTATAGTTATTTCACGGCTTCTAGCCCTTTTCCCTTTGTTTGTGTCGTTTATGTTTTAAACGTCTTGAATTTCCCTACGCCAAAACAAACCTAATCTATTGATTTTTAAGAAAAAATTTTACTTTTCTCAAAAGTTTACTATGCTCAATATAGCTGCTTAAAGAATAATCAAAGCTAAAATTAATTTTATTGATGTGAATTACATACTGGACGTGGATTAATTCACGGGTTTATCACGATAAGTGAGTTGTCTATCGGATTTGTTTATTTCTTTGTACTGTCAATGGCATGGTCAAAGAAAAGACTTCTATCAGGGGGCGTAGTGGTTTTATCTAATCAATTAACAGAAATATGGCCTATTGCTGCATATTTTATCATTCTTGCTGTGATGTTGGCATTCATGCTGGTGTTATCGCATTTTCTGGGACCCAAAACAAAGTCTCGTGCTAAAAACACCCCTTATGAATCGGGTGTTATTGCAGCTGTTGCACCTGCTTCAGGTGGCGAAACTCGTTTTGGAAATCATTTTTTTCTGTACGCAATATTTTTTGTCATTTTTGATCTCGAAACAATTTTTCTGTTTGCCTGGGTTATTGCTTTTGATGATGTGGGCTGGATGGGTTTTATTGAAGCTAGTATTTTTATCGGAATTTTGTTGGTTGCCTTGTTGTATATCTGGCGAATAGGAGCACTTGAATTGAAACACCGTCATTTGCCTTTTCGACAACAGCAAATTGATGCCCAGCAAAACTTAACTAATAGGTCACTAATAGGTAAGTAAAAGGTAAGTAAATAACCGATAAGACGGTTTGAAAGCGCTAGTGAATTATCTGTACAAGAACAAACAGTTAATAAAAGTCAGTTAAATAATAATTATTATAACAACAGGAATAGAGGATGGAATGGTCGTTAACTAAAGCGAAACTTGATGAAGCGATGAGCGAAAGTAAAAACGTTTCAGAAGATGAGCTTAAACGTAGTGTTTTCGTGGCTAAGCTTGATGACATGCTTAATTGGGGTCGTAAAAATTCTGTTTGGCCATTTAATTTTGGCTTGAGTTGCTGTTACGTTGAAATGGCAACCGCTTTTACTTCCCGTCACGATATTGCCCGTTTTGGCGCAGAGGTGATTAGAGCAACCCCAAGGCAAGCCGATTTAATGGTGATTTCTGGAACCTGTTTTCGAAAAATGGCTCCGGTGATCCAACATTTGTATGATCAGTTATTAGAGCCTCGATGGGTGATTTCTATGGGCTCATGTGCTAATTCCGGTGGTATGTACGATATTTACAGCGTAGTGCAGGGGGTTGATAAATTTCTTCCTGTTGATGTTTATGTACCCGGATGTCCGCCTCGCCCAGAAGCCTTACTTGAAGGTTTATTATTATTACAAAATTCAATTCAACATCAACCGCGTCCGTTAAGTTGGGTGGTTGGTGAGCAAACTAACACTCAAATAGCTAAACCATCACTTCGGGATATTAAGCATGAATCCCGTATTGCAGTGACCAATCTTGATTCGCCAGATTCTTGCTGATACAGAAAAATTAATACTAAAAAGTTAATGGTGATGCGTGTTTTGTTTTTTTTGTGTTTTTTGTATTTTTGTTTTAGTTGAGACGTTTTTAAAAGAGCTGTTTATGAAAATGATTATGATAAAAGTAATGTCGACAAGGAAGGTGAACTGTGGAAGTTGATTTGAGTTTGAGTAAAGATTGGCAGATGTCATCCCCTGTTGACATTATTGATGAAATTACTGCTGTAGCACAAGATCTTAAATTATCTCCTGTTACAGCAATTGAAAATATTGTTGATGATATTCCAAGTTTTTGGGTGGATAAAAGTCAATTATGTGCACTGATGCAAGTGGTGAGGTTTGATTTACCTGAGCCGTTTGAAATGTGTTTTGATTTAAGTGCTATTGATGAAACCGAGCGTCAACATAAAGCCAGTCATGTCGGTGACTTTACCGTAAGTTATCACCTACGTTCTTATGATAGAAATCTAGATGTTCGTATTAAAGTTGCATTAAATAAGACAGACAAAAAACTAGACAGTGTTTGTCGTTTTTGGGTTAATGCAAATTGGTACGAGCGTGAAATATGGGACATGTTTGGTATTGTTTTTAGCGGTCATCCTCATTTGTGTCGCATATTAATGCCAAATACCTGGGAAGGACATCCGTTATTAAAAACGCATCCGGCACGGGCAACCGATATGGAGCCTTTTACTTTAACTCCTGATCAGCAGGATAAAGAACAGCAGGCGTTACAGTTTGATCCTGAAGCTTGGGGAATGAAGCGGAAGAATAAAAATACTGATTTTATGTTTTTGAATTTGGGACCTAATCACCCAAGTGTTCATGGTGCATTTCGAATTGTTTTGCAGATGGATGGTGAAGAGATTGTCGATTGTGTTCCTGATATTGGTTATCACCATCGCGGCGCTGAAAAAATGGGCGAGCGTCAATCCTGGCATAGTTATATTCCTTATACTGACCGCATCGATTACCTCGGTGGGGTAATGAATAACTTCCCTTACGTCATGGCGGTTGAAAAGCTTGCTGGTATTGTGGTGCCTGATCGAGCCAAAGTTATTCGTATTATGACGTCTGAAATGTTCAGGATTTTAAGTCATTTATTATTTTATGGCACTTTTGCTCAGGATATTGGCGCACTTTCACCCATATTTTATATGTTCATCGACCGAGAAAAACTGTTTGGCATTATTGAAGCTTTTACCGGTGCCCGTATGCATCCAAGTTGGTTTCGTATTGGTGGTATAGCGCAAGATTTACCAAAAGGCTGGGATACTTTAGTACGTGATTACGTAAATTATTTACCTAAGCGTCTTGATGAATATGAAAAAATGGTGATGCAAAATTCATTGATCAAGAAACGTTCTGTTGATGTTGGAGCTTATACCACGCAGGAAGCGATTGATTGGGGCGTGACCGGACCAGGGCTGAGAGCCACTGGTTTTTCTTGGGATCTACGTAAGCAGCGTCCGTACGGAGGTTACGATCAATTTGATTTTGAAGTGCCGCTTGGTCACAAAGGTGATTGTTATGATCGTTGCCGGGTACGCGTTGAAGAAATGCGTCAAAGTATTCGTATTATTGAACAATGTTTAAACAACATGCCTGAAGGCCCTTACAAAGCTGAACATCCTCAAACTACGCCGCCGGATAAAGCCCGTACGATGAAAGATATTGATACTTTGATCCCTCATTTTGTCAATGTTTCCTGGGGACCTGTTATCCCTGCGGGTGAGGTTTCAATGTTTGTTGAAGCGACCAAAGGCATCATGGGTTATCACTTGATCAGCGATGGCAGCACCATGAGTTACCGTACCAGAATTCGCACACCGAGTTTTGCACATTTACAAATGTTGCCACTGATCAGCAAAGGACAAATGGTAGCTGATTTAATTGCAACTTTGGGTAGTGTTGATTATGTCATGGCTGACGTAGACAGGTAGTGGATTGTTTTAAGGTGTTAACGCTAATAAAACGCAAATAAAACACGAATAACGCACTGATAAAGCACTAATAAAACCTGAAAAAAAACATTATAAAAATAGAGTTCATAAAACTTAGATAAAAAATAGAGTAGGTTATGCAAATAATAAAAACGGTCACTCTGGATTATCGGCAATATTTAACTGAAAAAGAAATTTTAGAAATTGAACATGAAGTCAGCATAATGGAAACCCGTGAGTCTGCTGGTATCGAAGCGTTAAAAATAGTGCAGCATCATCGTGGTTGGATCAGCGATGAAAGTTTAAATGCTATTGCGCAATTATTGGCTATATCTTCGGCACAGCTTGAAGGGGTAGCCACTTTTTACAACCTTATTTATCGTCAGCCAGTTGGCCGTTATGTGATCCATATTTGTGACAGTATCAGTTGTCATTTACTTGGTTACCAGCAAGTGCTTCAAGCCATAAAAACTCACCTTGGTATTGATTACGGTCAAACCACTGCAGATGGACTATTCACTTTGTTATCGAATGTTTGCCTGGGGGGGTGTGATAAAGCGCCTGTGATGATGATTGGTCAACAACATTATGAACATTTAACGTCAGAAAAGGCGGTAGCTATTCTTAATGGGCTTATTCAAAGTAAAGATGGCAATTTACCCGGCGATATTTTAGACAAAACAGACGTTGGTGCAACAATAGTTGAGGTGAAAAATGACTAATTCAGCGAGTCAATCTTCAATGACACATCCGTTAACTCATTTAGTAAATCTTTCTCAACCTTTATCACTGACGGAATACATTCGTGAAGGTGGATATCAAGGCGCGAAGAAAGCACTGCAGGAACTTACGCCGGCAGAAGTATTGGCTATTATCAGTGATTCCAGCCTTAAAGGCCGTGGTGGTGCAGGTTTTCCTACGGGTATGAAATGGAGCTGCGTACCAATGTTCGAGGCTGATGATGTTAATGCGCCTGAGCATAAATATCTGGTTTGTAATGCCGATGAAATGGAACCGGGTACTTTTAAAGACCGAATGTTGATGGAAGGTGTGCCGCATCAGCTTGTTGAATCGATGATTATTTCAGCCTATACCATAGGGGCAGATAAGGCTTACATTTTTTTACGGGGCGAATATCATTTATCAGCAAAACGTCTACAGCAAGCTATTGATGAAGCCTATAGTGAGAATTGGTTAGGTAAGAATATTCAGGGAACAAATTATCATTTAGAACTTTATGTTCATACCAGTGCAGGGCGTTATATTTGTGGTGAAGAAACTGCATTAATTAATGCCTTGGAAGGTAAACGGGCCACTCCTCGTGCTAAACCACCGTTTCCTCAAGTGAGTGGTTTGTTTGGTAAACCTACCGTTGTTAATAACGTCGAAACTTTGTGCAATATTCCTCATATTATTAAAAATGGTGCGCAATGGTTTAAGCAGCTATCACCCGAAAGTGATGCCGGCACTAAAATTTATGCCGTTTGCGGTCGGGTAAAAACACCTGGTTTATGGGAGTTGCCGATGGGGGTGACGATTCGTGAATTATTGTACCAGCACGCAGGAGGTATGGCGGACGGTTTAAAACTTAAAGGTTTATTACCCGGTGGTGCATCAACCGATTTTTTATTACCCGAGCATTTAGATACACCAATGGATTTCGATTCTATTTCTAAAGCTGGTAGTCGATTAGGCACAGGCGGTTTGATTGTGTTAGATGATCAAAATTGTCCGGTTGCAATGGTTTTGAATTTAATACGTTTCTTTGCTCAAGAGTCCTGTGGCTGGTGCACTCCTTGTCGGGACGGAACGCCTTGGGCTGTTGAAATCTTAACCCGAATTGAAAATGGTCAAGGCAAGCAGAATGATCTTGATGAACTGGCTAATCTTTGTGATTTCATGTGGTTAGGGAAAACTCACTGTGCCTTAGCTCCCGGAGCCGTTGAACCGTTAAAAAGTGCTTTAAGGTATTTCCAGGACGATTTTCAACAACATATCGATAAAGGTTGTTGTCCTTATACTGGTTCACATTCGCAGTCGGGCTTAGCGTCGAATGTGGCACAAGCTTGTGGAGGACATGCTCATGGATAAAGATGTAAATATCACGGATGCTAATAACAGCGATGTAAATAGCGATATTAAGACAGACATTAATACAAAGAACAATCAACTCACTATTTATGTTGATGATGTGCCGTATCAGGTTGCCGATGATAATAATCTGCTTGCAGCCGTTTTATCTAAAAAACTAGATTTGCCTTATTTCTGTTGGCATCCGTCGATGGGATCTGTAGGGGCTTGTCGTCAGTGTGCTGTAACTCAATATCAAAATGAAAGTGATACCCGTGGCCGTATGGTGATGTCTTGCATGACGCCTGTGGTTGACGGTATGCGTATTGGACTTAAAGATAAAAGTTCATCGAAATTCAGAGAGCAGGTTATTTCTGCAATGATGACCAATCACCCGCATGATTGTCCTGTTTGTGCTGAAGGTGGTGAGTGTCATTTACAAGATATGACGGTGATGGCAGGTCATACTTCGCGTCAATATTCAGGTTTAAAAAGAACTTATACGAATCAGAATTTGGGCCAATTCGTTGGTCATGAAATGAATCGCTGTATTACTTGTTATCGTTGTGTGCGGTTTTATAAAGATTATGCGGGTGGTACAGATTTTGATGTATTTGGCTCAAGTAATCATGTGTATTTTGGTCGTCAAACCGATGGTCCTTTAGAAAGCGAGTTCAGCGGTAATTTAGTTGAAGTATGTCCAACGGGTGTATTTACAAATAAACTATTTTCTGCTCATTTTGCACGTAAATGGGATCTGCAATCTGCGCCATCAATTTGTACCCATTGCTCAGTCGGTTGCAATATTAGTATTGGTGAACGTTATGGTTCGGTCCGGCGCGTAATGAACCGTTTTAATAGTGATATTAATGGTTATTTTTTATGTGATCGTGGTCGGTTTGGTATTGGCTTTGTTAATGGTAAACAGAGAATAAAAACGACTAAAGGTATTAATGCAGCCAGTCCGTTGCAACTCAGCGTTTTAGATGTAAACAAAACTCTGGCTCATTTGAAAGGACAACGCTTTATTGGAATTGGCTCTGCGCGTGCGTCTTTAGAGTCAAATAAATATCTGCAAAAAATGTTGGGTAAGGATAAATTTTCGGGAGGTTTCTCCAGTAATGAGATGGCTATCGTTGCGCAACATCGAGATATATTGTCTCAATATCCTGCGCCAAGTTTAAGAGACGTAGAGCAGAGTGATTTTGTTTTGATCATAGGAGAAGATATTACTCAAACGTCACCTCGAATGGCGTTAGCTGTTCGTCAGACTTTGCGTAACGCCAGTATTGAAAAAGCAGCAGGTATAGGGGTTAAATATTGGCAGGACAGTGCGGTTCGCACTTATGGTGGAGAGTTGCTATCGCCATTGTTTTCATTAAATAGTGTACCGACTAAACTGGATGATGTTGCCGAACAAGCGCTAATCCTGACTCCTGATGAAATCGAGCATTGTTTATTGGCACTTGAACAGCAATTAGTTTCATCTTTTGGCTTGTCTGAAGATGAGGCGGATGATGATGTTAAAGATAAAGTTAAAGTGAATGAATCACAACAAGCGTTTATTACCGCTTTAATTGAGCGTTTGTTGAAAGCTAAAAAACCTTTAATAATTGGTGGCTGGAGTTTGCAGTCTGCAAGTTTATTGGAAAGAATTAAACAGTTAACGGAACGTTTATGCAGTAGCGAGTTTATTGCTGCGGTTCAATTAGCGATCATGCCCCCCCAATGTAACAGCGTAGGTTTGTTTTCTTTGGTTGATGAACAGTCACTGTCTACAGAACAGATACTTGAACAATTAGTAAGTGGTAAAGCCAATAGTATTATTTGCTTAGAGCAGGAATTGGCCCATTTTACTGAGCAGCAAATTCAAACCCTAAGACAATTAACTAAAACGATTATTGTGCTTGATCACAGCGAAAGTAAAGTCAGCAGCATTGCTGATATTGTTATGCCTGTATCTCCAATCAGTGAAGCAGAAGGTCATTATGTGAATTATCAGGGACAGGTTCAAAAGTATTTTCAGGTTCACGCACCAGTACTACCTGTTCAGGATAGTTGGCGGTGGTTAAATATCATTGAAAGTGCTTTGTTTTCTAATCAGGGAACGAGTCAGCAAGGTGGTGCAGGAATAAGTTCTCTTGAAGATTTACATAATTATTTGACGGACGATGAAAGTTTGTCGAATGATAAAGAGGGGAAAACAAGAGAATTATTTAGTCATTCGAAAAATAATGGAAGAGTAGCACGGCAAACGCATCGTGCCAGTGGCCGTACTTCGCAAATGGCGAATACCAGTGTGCATGAAACAAAAGCCACCGTGAGTAACGACGCTAATTTTAATTTTTCGATGGAAGGGTTAAAGCCGGGAACTACTTCAGATATGCCTTTTTCCTGGGCGCCGGGGTGGAATTCCAATCAGTCGATCAGTCATTATCAAACCGAAGCTAACGGAGAGTTAATTGAGAAAAAAGATCAATTAATTTTAGTTTTTGATGAGTGCGAAAAGTTATTGTCACGCTGGCCAGTGATTTCGCCTGAGCAGAAACGTGAAGATGATAAAAAGAATAAACTTGTCTTTGTTCAAAAAAATTCAATGTATCAAACGGATTGGCAGGCTAATTTTAATCCTGAATTTACCCAAATGTTTCAAGGTAATCAGTTGAGTGTTTCTTCTCATTGTGCCGATGAACAGGGCTGGAAAGACGGTCAGTATTTAAAATTGATTTTTACTTCTTCTGCTTCTTCAGATGAAATATTTCATAGAGCCTTGGTTACTCTGCACTGTGATGACAATTTACCTGACAATATTATTAACGGAAATGTTTTTGGTTTACCACTTCACGTAACTGACTTTGCGTTAGGTGATAATAACTTGAAAATTTCTGAGCCTGACGATCAAGAGATAGCGCAACATCAACAAGATGAAAGTGCTCGTTATCAACAAGCTGAAACTGACAAAAAAGAGTCGCTTGAACGGTTAATGGTTACAGATCACACCATTCCTATTCGCTTGGTATCTGGAGGGCTAGATGATGTTTGAGTATTTATGGCAACTTGAGCCGTTATGGAAAATCGTTGAAATCACTGTAATGATATCTTTGCTGATACCCATTGCCGCTACTTTAGTTTGGGTTGAACGGCGGATGATTGGTATTTGGCAGGACAGATATGGTCCAAACCGGGTTGGTCCTTTTGGTATTTTACAACCTTTAGCTGATTTACTGAAAGTTCTCGGTAAAGAAGACTGGGTGCCACCGTTCAGTGATCGTCCGGTCTTTGTGCTTGCTCCGTTAATTGGAGCCGTGTGTGTGTTAATGAGTTTTGCTGTTGTGCCATTTTCACCCAGTATTGGTGTTTCTGATTTAAACATTGGTTTGTTGTTTTTTCTGGCAATGGCTTCGCTGGCAGTTTACAGCGTGGTATTAGCTGGCTGGGCGTCAAATTCGAAATATGCAATGTTAGGCGGAATGCGGGCGGCTGCACAAACGGTTAGCTATGAAGTTTTTATGGGGTTGTCGGTAATGGGGGTGGTTTTGTTGACAGGCACCTTCAATCTCAGAGAAATAGTGTTAGCGCAAACCGATGGTTGGTTGATTAAAACTCAGTTTGTTGGTTTCTTTGTTTTCCTGATTGCCGGTATTGCTGAGAGTCATCGCTTGCCTTTTGATTTACCCGAAGCTGAAACTGAATTAACCGCCGGTTTCCATACGGAATATTCAGGTTTGAAGTTTGCACTGTTCTTTTTAAGTGAATATCTGGGAGTTACCCTTATCTCGGCCATGTCGGTGGTATTGTTTTTTGGTGGTTGGTTAATGCCTGAACCACTTGCTTCCTGGTTACCGCCATTAGTCTGGTTTATTTTAAAAATTCTCTTTTTTGTGATGTTTTTTATTTTGTTGAGAACTTCTTTGCCGCGGCCAAGATTTGATCAATTACTGAGTTTCGGTTGGTTGGTGATGTTACCGCTAGCGTTACTTAATTTACTAGTGACTGCGTTACTAAGACTTGGAGGTATTATTTGATGTTTAGTCAATTGCGTACTATGTGGTTGGTACTGAAACATACCTTCACTAAAGCTGATACGGTGCAATATCCTGAGGAAAAACCATATTTGGCACCCAGATATCGTGGACGTATCGTGCTGACCCGCGATCCTGATGGTCAAGAGCGTTGTGTTGCCTGTAATTTATGCGCCGTTGCCTGTCCGGTTGATTGCATTGCTTTACAGCAGATAATTGATCCTGATGGTCGGAAACGGGCTGATTTTTTCAGGATTAATTTTTCACGCTGTATTTTATGCGGTTTTTGTGAAGAAGCTTGTCCAACGTTTGCAATTCAACTTACCCCGGATGTTGAACTTGCTGAATATGATAGACAAAACCTTGTTTATGAAAAAGAACATTTGTTGATTAATGGTCCGGGTAAATATCCGGACTATAACTTTTATCATCAATCAGGTATTGCTGTTGGTGAAAAAGGTAAAGGGCAGGGAGATCAAGAGAAACCACCTATTGATATTAAGGGACTTATGCCATGAGTTACTTCATAAAAAATAAAATAAAAAAAGCTATGAAAAATCCCATATTTATTCTTTATAAATTAGTTGCTGATAAGTCAGTCATTGTTAAATTAGTTGTAAAGCCAAGGAGTCGCAATGAATATTGATTTTGCCTCAATTGAAATGTTGTTTTATTTAGCCGGGGCGGTTGCCGTTATTGCCAGTTTAAAGGTGGTTACACAAAAAAACACCGTGCATGCTTTGTTATATTTGGTCGTTTCTTTACTTGCTGTGGCTGTTTGTTTTTATTTGCTGGGGGCTCCGTTTGCCGCAGGCTTAGAAGTCATTGTTTATGCAGGCGCTATTTTAGTTTTATTTGTTTTTGCGGTGATGATGTTTGGTTTATCTGTAGACGAGACACTTCACGCGCCTCAGAGTCGAGGTGTTGCCGTTTGGGTTGGTCCAATGTTATTGGCCTCCCTCTTATTGCTTGAGCTTCTTTTTGCTATTGATAGCATCGATATTCAGCAGAAGTTAACGGCCAATATTGTTGACGCGAGACAAGTGGGTAAGTTGTTATACGGCTCTTATTTATTAGCGGTCGAGATAGCTTCATTTTTATTGCTTGCGGGTTTAGTGGCCGGTTATCACTACGCTAAACCAGATAGTGATATGCATAGTGTTCTGCACTCTCAACATAAAAAAAATAATCCAAGGAGTTCATAATGACAGCAATTCCACTCGCTCATGTTTTGATGCTCGCCAGTATTTTGTTTGCTATTGGTTTTATGGGCGTGATCGTTCGTAAAAACACTTTGTTTATGCTGATGAGTCTTGAAGTGATGCTAAATGCCGTTGGCGTAGCTTTTATTGGAGCTGGTAGTTATTGGCAACAGGCTGATGGTCAGGTGATGTTTATTTTAATTCTTACTTTGGCTGCTGCAGAAGTTGCCGTGGGATTAGCTTTATTGATCCGTTTACAACATAAATATCAATCGCTCGATATTGATAAACTTAATAGTATGCAGGGCTAATTTATGGAACTTATATTAACTTATCTACCGTTTTATCCCTTAATAAGCTTTTTAATTTTAATTAGTTTTGGTAAACGCCTGTCTTGGCAATTAGCTTCATTTTTTAGTGTCGGTGCAATGGCGCTAAGTGCAATTTCCAGCGGTGTGCTGGTTTATCATTTAACCCATATTGACGCTAGCGTGATCACTGTTCATTTATGGGAGTGGTTTAATCTGTCCACCGGAGATTCAGCTTCTGAGATTCTTTCTGGAGTAAACTCTACTGTAAATATAAGTTTTTACCTTGATGCCCTATCCGCAGTGATGATTTCTGTTGTTTCAGGTATTGGTTTTCTTATTCATCTTTTTGCTGCAGTTTATATGAAAGAAGATGAAAACTTTAGCCGGTTCATGGCCTATATGAATTTGTTCATTGTGGCGATGTTGATCCTTGTTTTAGCCGATAACTTAGTTTTGCTTTACTTAGGTTGGGAAGGCGTTGGCTTATGTAGTTTCTTATTGATTGGTTTTTGGTATCAGGATAAAGCAAATGTTAAAGCAGCACGAAAAGCCTTTATTGTTACCCGAATTGGCGATACCGCAATGGCCATTGGTTTATTTATGTTGTTTAAAACACTTGGACAGCTAAATATTGCGGATCTTACACAAACCGCACAGCAAACCTGGGAAGTGGGCAATGAAAGTGCCTATTGGATAGCTTTATTGTTATTAGGTGGTGCGGTCGGGAAATCTGCTCAATTACCTCTTCAAACCTGGTTGCCTGACGCTATGGCCGGACCAACGCCAGTTAGTGCATTAATTCATGCTGCAACTATGGTTACTGCCGGTGTTTACTTAATTGCTCGGATGCATGGTATATTTTTACTTGCACCAGAAGTAATGCAATATGTTGCCTGGCTAGGCGCATCAACTTTATTACTTGCCGCTTTTGCTGCTTTGGCGCAAACCGATATTAAGCGAGTATTGGCTTATTCAACCATGAGCCAGATAGGTTATATGATGCTAGCGTTAGGGGCAGGGGCCTGGTCTACCGGTGTTTTCCACTTAATGACTCATGCCTTTTTCAAAGCTTTGTTGTTTTTAACTGCCGGTGCCGTTATTTTGGCTTTGCACCATCAGCAGGATCTTTTCAAAATGGGTGGTTTACTGAAAAAACTGCCTGTTGAAAGTGCTTTGTTTATTATTGGTTTAATTTGTTTAGTTGCATTACCTGGCACTTCAGGATTTTTCTCTAAAGAAGCTATTATTGGTTCGCTGTGGTCTTCATCAACGGCAGGGCCTGCTTTGTGGTGGTGTGCAATCTTAGGTGCGCTGTTAACGAGTATTTATAGTTGTCGGCTTTTCTTTTTGGCCTTTTTAGGCGAAAGTCGTTTTCAAACCAGTTTACACGTTGAAGATTCAAAATTACTTCGGCTGTCACTCATTATCCTGGCTATTTTATCTTTATTTGGTGGTTTGATTTCAATTGATTTTGATACGGTATTCCCGGTAAGTTTGAGTGCCCATCAAGACCCCAGTTGGTTGCATACAGTAGCGATATTGACACCTTTTGTCGGTATTGCTTTTTCATGGTTTTATTTTAGCTCATACCGTAAGAATCAGGGGGACAACATTACCGCTAGCTCATCTTCATTAGTGATTTTTTGTCGTAATGGTTTAGGGTTTGATTGGTTGTATCAATGGTGCTTAATAAAACCTTATTGTGCGCTGGCACGGCTGAATCGCCGGGATATGTTTGATCAATTAATTATGTTCAATGCCTGGTATGTCAAAATGCTTCATGAAACGCTTTCTGCTAGCCAAACGGGTAATTTACGTTGGTACGCTGCGGCAATAGGTCTTGGTTTGGTGGGTTTATTTACTGTCATTATGGTTGGGGTGGGTAGCATATGATGTTAACAATTGTGATGCTTGGGTTATTAGCTGCGGGTGGTTTAGCTTGGTATTTTGAGAGTGTCAAAGCTCAAAGTGCCCGCTGGATTTCATTATTTTCAGTACTTGGTTTAGCTACTTTTTTTGCTGTTTCTATCATCAGTTCGGGTTCTGATTATTCTCAACTGAATGTTTTAGTCCGTGTACCTTGGATTTCTGCTTTTAATATTGAATATGCTTTAGCTATTGATTATCTCAGTATTATTTTAATGAGCTTAACTTTCTTTTTAGCACTGATTTGCATATTAGTTTCCTGGCAAGAAATTCAAACTAAAGCAGGTTTTTATTATTTTAATTTACTCGCAGCTATTGCAGGAATTATCGGTGTATTTTGTGCGGTCGATTTATTTCTCTTCTTCTTTTTTTGGGAAGTAATGTTACTGCCGATGACTGCCATTATTGCTATTTGGGGCCATGAAAAGCGTCATTTTGCTGCGATTAAATTTTTCATATTTACGCAAGTCAGTAGTTTGTTGATGTTGGTTGCCATCATTGCGATGGCTTATTTACATTATGATCAAACCGGTTTAATAAGTTTCTTTTACCAAGATTGGTTATTGCTTGATATTCCACTGGATATGGCTCGTTATTTGATGTTTGGTTTCTTTATTGCTTTTGCAGTAAAACTTCCTTCCGTTCCCGTGCATAGCTGGTTACCTGATGCTCATACCCAAGCGCCTACAGCCGGTAGTGTTTTACTTGCAGGTGTGTTACTGAAAACAGGCGCTTATGGCTTAATACGTTTTGTGATATTTTTATTTCCAGAAGCGAGTCAGGAATTTGCACCAATAGCGATGACTTTGGGTGTTGTGAGTATTCTGTATGGCGCGAAAATGGCGTTTGCCCAACAAGACTCTAAACGTCTGGTTGCGTACAGCAGTATTAGTCATATGGGTTTTGTGATGTTGGCGTTGTTTGCTTTCAATACACTTGCTTATCAAGGTGCTGTGATCACCTTAGTCGCTCATGGAATAAGTAGTGCAGCTTTGTTTGCGCTTGCAGGTATGATTTACAATCGAATACATTCCAGAAACCTCAAAGATATGGGCGGTTTTTGGCATAGTGCCCCACGCATGGGGGGGTTTGCGTTAGCGTTTGCGGGCGCTGCTTTTGGTCTGCCGGGTTTAGCAAATTTTGTCGGTGAATTTTTAAGTTTGGCAGGGGCTTTTCAAATTGCGCCTGTATTTGTGATATTTGCAGCATTCGGTCTTATAGGCTCGGCAATTTACGGCATGATGTTATTTCAAACGAGTTTCCAAGGGCCTCCCACCACGGTCGTTAACGATTTATCAAGTCGTGAATTATTGATTGTTGGCAGTTTATTTATATTACTGGTGTTTTTTGGTTTATATCCCAATGCGGTTCTGCAATACGTGCAAGGAGTACAATTATGATCACAAACATGATGATACAGTCGATATTGCCACAATTGATAATTGCCTTTGGCTTAGTGCTTTCTATGCTGCTTATTGCCTGGCAACGTTCACAACGAATGATACAGTTTTTAACGCTCATTATTTTTATTATTGCATTGGTAGCTAATGTTCCGATATTTACCATTGATGCTATTCAAGTAACCAGTTTATTGAAAGTGGATTCATATAGTGCATTTACTTTTATGTTGATAGGTCTCTCAGGTGTAGTGGTAACCTTATTGAGCGGAAAATATTTGAGGACACAAACAGAAGTACATGATGAATATTACTTATTATTGCAATTAGTTATTCTTGGTGCGTCAATATTAGTGGTAAGTGATCATTTTGCCAGTTTATTTCTAGGTTTTGAATTATTGAGTATTGCGCTGGTAGGTTTGGTGGGTTACATCCGTGAAGATAAATATTCGGTTGAAACGGGTTTTAAATATTTAATTTTAAGTGCCACCGCATCGAGCTTTATGTTGCTGGGTATTGCATTTATTTATAGCCAAACTGGCGATCTAAGTTTTGTTTATCATACGGGTTTAGTCTCGGGTGATTTACCACAGGCCAGTGTTGTTTTACTCGTTGGTAGTTTATTGTTTTTTATTGGTATCGCCTTCAAATTATCTTTAGTGCCATTTCACTTCTGGACACCAGACGTCTATCAAGGTTCATCAACACCTGTAACCATGATATTAGCAACAATATCGAAAGTAGCGATGTTTACTGTGTTAATGAAATATTGGTTTAGTTGGCTTTCTTATTCTGAAGCAGGACTTTTCGACCATGATATTTTTATGAAACTGTTAAGTATTATTGCGATGTTGTCTATGGTTTTTGGTAACAGTTTGGCTTTGATGCAAACTAACATTAAGCGCCTACTGGGTTATTCTTCCATTGCTCATATGGGATATATATTGATTATTTTGATGGTGACTTCTTCTCAAAGCATCAACTTTGCCTGGCAAAGCGCTCTGTTTTATCTAGCAGCGTATGTCTTAGCTAGTTTGTCTATTTTTACTGTTTTAATTGTTTATTCATCTCAAAATTCATTAGCTATAAATAAATCATCTTCAACAGATGATGATATTACTATTTCTGATTGGAATGGTTTGTTTTGGAGAAATAAAACGCTTGCCTGCTTAGTTATACTCTCTGTATTGAGTTTGGCGGGAATTCCTTTAACTATGGGCTTTATCGGTAAGTTTTATTTACTGACAGTGGCGACTCAAGGTGAGCTTTGGTGGTTAATAGGCGCGTTAATTATAGGTAGTGGTATTGGTTTATTTTATTATCTGAGAATAATATTTGCTTTATTCAACACAGAAACGAGTGAATCATCAGTCAGTGAAAATAATTGGAAGATAGAATTGCCTGTTACAAATCATTTGTTTATTGTCGTACTAGCGGTTGTCGGGCTTTTCTTCGGTATTTTTCCGGATATGGTTACCCGGCTTATTGGTTCGCTATAAGTTTAATTTAATACGACATAGTTGCGTTAACTACGGTGCTTAAACAAAATAGTTTATTATTTTTTTAAGGATTTAATTTTATTTCTTTTAATAAATCGGTCATCGATAAATGGCCGATTTATAAATATTAGGCTCTGTTGTAGATAATTGTTGTCCCTTCAAATGGAATTAAACTCAACCCTTATATCTAGGACTCTGTGACTAATTCTCGTTAAAAAACCAATTTATCGCCTAACCCTTTAAAAATAGGGGATTCATCGAGGGACAACAGTATTATGGAACAGAGCCAAATATTACCAGTCTACATGTAAATGTAATTGAATTAACAATATTTTAGTCATATTGACTAAGTACAGGAGTAAAGAATATTAATTTAGTTCTGTGTATTCTTATAAGTTATTGATTATAATGTATAAAATAAGTTGGTATAAAAGTTGATACTGTTCAGTTGTTTTAAATAATGACTTAACTAAAGGAAAGTGTCATGAATCCAATTAAACTTATTACTGCTTTATCTACAGCAACTTTACTGAGCGGTTGTATCGTCGTTGCCAATCCAATAAATGCTGATCATCATACTAATAAAGAATTTAATCTGAATAAAAGCAATTTATCAGCTTTAATTATTGATGCAGGAGCCGGTTCTTTGATCATTAAAGGTGAGGAAGGTAGGGATGAAATAAGTGTAATTGCTGATATTTATACTGATTCAAATAACCCAAATAACTTTACATTGTCTTTAAATAAAGAGGGTAATAAAGCTGTCCTTGAAGCAAAAATGAAAAGTCACACAGGATTTTGGCTTAATGGTTCTCCTCATATTGATCTGGTGGTTAAGGTTCCGAAAAGTATGATGCTGGATATAACGGATGGATCGGGCGAAATTGATTTAAGAAATATTAGCGCAAAAGTTGTCATAAATGATGGTTCTGGTGATATTGAGATTAATCATGTTATTGGAAATTTAGAAATAAATGATGGCTCTGGTGGATTGTATGTTAAAAATGTTAAAGGTGATATTACTGTTTATGATGGCTCAGGCGAAATGGAACTAATTGATATTGAGGGTGATCTTGAGGTTGATGATGGCTCAGGTAGTATTTATGTTAAAAACCTTGATGGTGCCGCTAGTTTTTCAGATGGTTCGGGTGATATGACGATAAAAGAAGTTTCAGGTATTGTGACTATAGATGACGGCTCTGGCGATATTGATGTTCAAGGTGCCGGAGGATTAAAGTTACTTGAGACCGGCTCTGGTGGGTTAAAAGTAAATAACGTCAAAGGAAATTTTGAAATAGATTCTTAGTTCTTTGCGAAGAAATAACACTAATGCTCATTGGTAAAATAACAGTGAGCATTTTTTATACACAAATATTAGATATTTTACTTGTATAGTCCTTAAAGCTATGTATAATGCGCCGCTCGATAAGGGATATCTGGTTATTTGTTTTAAGTACTATTTGTTTTAAGTAATATATGTTTTAAGTAATATATTTTTAAATCAACAAGAACCAATATTATTATCTGAATGAGTGGGGTTAATTCCGCCCAATAGACTTTCCTAACTAATATTTCCAATGTATTAGAACGAAACGTAGCGTAAGAATACGTTCTGAGTCTTCCTGGTGGTTTCCTCGTATTTGTATGCGGGTTACAGGCTGACTTTCAACTAGTTAAAATACTAGTGAAACAGCTGACACCTGCCTTGAGAAGACGAAATTTAATATGACTGATACAAACAATGCCGTTATTGGCTTTGACGCTTTAGGCTTGCCTGAAAATTTATTATCTGCAGTAAACGCTTTAGGCTTTACTTCATCAACACCAATTCAAGCTAAAACTATTCCTCCATTATTAGCAGGAAAAGATGTTTTAGGTGAAGCGCAAACGGGTACAGGTAAAACTGCTGCTTTTGGCTTACCAGCGCTTGCTAAAATTGATGTTTCAATTAAAAAACCACAATTAATGGTGCTGGCACCAACACGTGAATTAGCTATTCAAGTAGCTGAAGCTATCGAAACTTTCGGTAAAAACATGAAGGGATTACGTGTTGCTACATTATATGGTGGTCAATCTTACGGTCCCCAATTTCAACAATTAGAGCGTGGCGCACAAGTTGTTGTTGGTACTCCTGGTCGTTTAATGGATCATTTACGACGCAAGAGTCTTAAATTAGGCAATTTAGCATTTTGTGTGCTTGATGAAGCTGATGAAATGTTAAACATGGGATTCCTCGAAGATATTCAATGGATCCTTGATCATGTACCTGAAACTACACAAATGGCGTTATTTTCTGCAACTATGCCAGCAGGTATTCGTAAAATAGCTAACCGGTTTTTAAAAGATCCAGAGCATATTAAAGTAGCAGGCGAAAAAACATCGAAAGCTAATATTACCCAATATGCATGGAAAGTAAGTGGTATAAGAAAAATTACAGCATTAGAACGTATTGCTGAAACAATTGTTTTTGATGCGATGATTATTTTTGTTCGTACTCGTAATGATACGGTTGATGTTGCTGAACAATTAGAGCGCGCTGGCTATCCGGCATTAGCTTTGAATGGTGATATGAATCAGGCACAACGTGAACGTTGTATTGATCAAATGAAATCAGGCAAATCATCTATTTTGGTTGCAACCGATGTTGTTGCCCGTGGTTTAGATATCCCACGTATTTCATTAGTAATCAATTATGATTTACCTGGTGATAATGAAGCTTATGTACACCGTATTGGTCGTACAGGTCGTGCTGGTCGTGAAGGTACATCGATTTCATTTGTTCGTCCACGTGAAATGTATTCGTTACGTCATTATGAGCGTTTAACATCAGGTGTTATTAAACCTTATGAACTACCAAGTATTCAAGAGATTGGTAAAGCGCGTATTGAACGTACTCGTGTTGAAATGGCGGCAATTGTTGCTGATAAAGATATCGCTAACATGCGTGAAATTGTTGAGGCGATGGCAAATGAGTCAGAACTTTCAATGTTGGATTTAGCTGCGGCACTTTTATTCAATAAACAATTGAAACAGCCATTACAACCAAAAGAAGACCCTAAACCGCGACGTGAAGCTCGTGAACGTTCTGAACGTGGTGGTCGTGATGATAGAGGTGGCCGTGGCCGTCGTGATGCACGTGGTGGTGATTCTCGTCGTGATAGCAGAGATAACCGTGGTGAAAGACCTGCACGTAAGCCAAAAGCTGTAAGAAATGATATTGATTGGCAAACATACCGTCTGGAAGTGGGTAAAGAGCATGGTGCTAGACCTGGAGATATTGTTGGCGCTATCGCGAATGAAATTTCTTTAGACAGTAGTTACATTGGTGCGATTAACTTGCATGATAAACATAGCTTTGTTCAATTGCCAAAAGGGATCCCTACTGCCTCGTTTAACCAGCTTAAAGCGGTACGGGTACGTCGTCAGGCATTATCTATCTCAGTGTCTGATGCACCAGTTGTTAGTCAGCGTCGTCGTTCTGAACGTCCTCGCACTGAGCGTCCTCAAAGCCAAAACTAATTTTAACTATTAGCTATATCATTAGTTAAAATATTAAAAAGACGCTTTTTAGCGTCTTTTTTTGTCTCTAATAAAACAGATGTTTTTGTCCTGATTTTAGGGTTTTTGCCGTTTTTAACCTCCTGTAATTATATTTGTACACCTGTGCATTAGTGCTTGTATAGCCTACGTTGTTAATGATCGTTTTTTAGCGTTTTAAGTTGTACATTTTTTTTTACATACTACTTCCTATGACTATATGCCTAAGTCTTTTCCTAAGTGTTAAACACCTAGATAATGGAGCTATTATTAAGTTTAGAACAAATGATATTGAGAAAATAAATATGACTACTGTTAAAAATCCACTGAAACTATGTGGCATTGAATTTACTGAATACGCAACACCTGATAGTGATTTTATGGAAAGAGCTTTTTATGGTTTTGGTTTTTCAAAAAGTAAAAAATTTAAAGGTCGTGATATTGAATATTTCAATCAAAACGATATTCATTTTTTACTTAATAATGAAAAAGCTGGTTTTTCTAAGGAATTCGCTAAAAATCATGGTCCTGCTATATGTTCAATGGGCTGGCGTGTAGAGGATGCTGCATTTGCTTTTGATGAAGCATTAAAACGTGGCGCTAAGTCTGCTGCAAATGTAGATAATAAATTACCTTACCCTGCAATTTTTGGCATAGGTGATAGTTTAATTTATTTCATTGATAAATTTCCTGGAGCTAAGAATAATCCGGGTTCAATTTATGAAGATGACTTTGAAGATTTGGAATCTCCTGTACTAAATGAACAAAAAGGTTTTTTACGTGTAGACCACTTAACCAATAATGTGCATCAGGGAACAATGGAATATTGGGCAAATTTCTATAAAGACATTTTTGGATTCACTGAAGTTCGTTACTTTGATATTAAAGGTGAGAAAACTGCGTTGATATCTTATGCTTTACAATCACCTTGCGGGAAATTTTCTTTACCGATCAATGAAGGTAAAGGTAAGGAAAATAATCAGATTGATGAATATCTGGATGAATATAATGGTCCGGGAGTACAGCATTTAGCCTTTATAACTGATGATTTAGTGGCATCATTAGATAAAGTAGATAAGGACATTATTGATACTTTGGATATAGTTCCTGAATATTATGATGATGTATTTGACCGTATTCCTTGGGTTAAAGAAGATCATAAACGTATTCAAGATCATCAAATCTTAGTTGATAGCCAAAAAGAGAATAGTTATTTATTGCAAATTTTCACGAAAAATATTTTTGGTCCTATTTTTATTGAAATGATACAGCGAGTGGATGATCAAGGATTTGGTGAAGGTAACTTTACCGCTTTATTCAAATCAATTGAATTGAATCAAATGGAACGTGGTACTTTGTAATTGCGTGAATAACCAGTGCCTATTTGTTTCAGGACTAACACTAATTTGAAAAAGGCAGCGAGATCCGCTGCTTTTTTATGTTCAGGATGAACGGTATGTCACGATCACATGGCCGCTCTTAGGCATTAGTGCTTTGATGTGCTGAGTAATGAAATCAAGTATCCACATTAAGTTACTTGCTATTGGGAAATATCAACCATCAAATCATCGGCTAGATTTTCCAGCGCAGCGATCAGTTCATCAGTATTTTTTTCAAGGACTGCAACGGTTGCTTTAGCTTTAAATAAACGTTGTCCACTATGAGCAGCACTTTCGGTAACACTTACTAATTTTATTAAATTCCCGCCTTGGTCGTAGATAACTGATGAAATTTCCTGGACTATGCCGGAACGATCGTTGGCAGTAAGCTCTAGTGTGATAGTTGTTAGTTCAGTATTATCTTGAGCATTTGATAATTTGATTAAAGTTTCTAAGTGTTCAATTTTTTGTATCTCATCAATTAAAAGCTCACTTTTTTGTTCTTCAATTGATATTTGTAATACACCTGAAAAAAATCCGGACATGTGGTGCATGCTACTTTGCTGCCAATTGCCACCGTGATTTTTAATAGTATCAGAAAGGCGGTCAACTATACCGGGACGATCAGGGCTAATAAAAGAGATAATTAGATGTTTCATAAAAAATTCCTAATGAAGAGTAAAGGTCAAAAATCAATTATTTTAATACTGTTTGTCAAAAAGGGTATTTTTTTCTTGAGTTTTGCTACTTTATTCTTTGTGTTTGGCTATCATTTGTTGCTAATTGTTCGAGTTATTCATTATTTAGATTTGATCGTAAAAGTAATTGCTACGGGCTGATTATCCTCTGGATAATTGAGACAGTTCTTTATTAAGTTGATTTTCATCACCTAAATTTAATTCTACCAAACGGCGTAAATGGGAAATACTGTCGATATCTATGGCATTGCATTGTAATCCTGTTTCTTCTGATGCCTCATGAACTACGGCAATATGCATTTCTACAGGCAAATCAGTATCAGTTAAGAAAAAAACTAAACTTCCTAATTTACCTTTAAGTGATGTATTGCCTGTTGGAGTAGTAATTAAAGCACCATTGAGTGATATATCGTGAATTGAAACAGGATATTTTTCTTCTTCAACCTCTAACGTTGCTTTAATTGAAAATAATATGCGGGTAAATTGGCGTCTATTTTCCATTGAAACTCATCAATTATGTGATTATGTCTTTAGCATAGCCTTTGTTTATAAAAAAGGCACTTAAAATTGTCACTTTAAGTGCCTTTTATTGATGATATTTAAGTAATTAACCTATCTTTTTATATTTTATTCGGTGAGGTTCCACTGCTGCAGCACCATAAGTTTTTTTGAGCCATTCCTCATAGTCGGAAAAGTTACCCTCAAAGAAGTTTATCTGACCCTCATCCCGGTAATCTAAAATGTGTGTAGAGATGCGGTCCAGAAACCAACGGTCATGAGAAATAACCATTGTGCAGCCAGGGAATTCCAATAGGGCTTCTTCAAGAGCTCTCAGTGTTTCAATATCCAGATCGTTTGTTGGTTCATCAAGTAATAGCAAGTTACCACCTGTTTGCACAAGTTTGGCTAAATGCACGCGATTTCTTTCACCACCTGAAAGATCACCAATAAATTTCTGTTGGTCGTTACCTTTAAAGTTAAAACGGCTTACATATGCCCTGCTTGGTATCTGGTAATTGCCTATTTGGAGAATATCGAGTCCTTGTGATATTTCTTGATAAACGGTATTTTTGTCGTCCATGTCGTCGCGGAATTGATCGACACTGGCAAGCTTAACGGTTTCACCTAATTCGATTGTTCCAGAATCAGGTTTTTCAGCACCAGACATCATTTTAAATAACGTGGATTTACCCGCACCATTCGGACCAATAATACCGACGATTGCGCCTTTTGGAATGCTGAAGCTTAAATTATCAATTAAAACTCTATCCCCATAAGATTTAATTATATTATTTATTTCTAATACTTTGTCGCCAAGACGAGGCCCTGGCGGGATATAAAGCTCGTTAGTTTCATTCCGTTTTTGATGTTCTTGACTATTAAGTTCTTCAAATCTCGCCATACGGGCTTTGCTTTTGGCTTGACGGGCTTTAGGATTTGAACGAACCCATTCAAGTTCCTGTTTTATTGTTTTTTGCAGTGCACTTTCACTTTTACTTTCTTGCTGTAATCGAGCATCTTTTTGCTCTAACCAAGAAGAGTAATTACCTTCCCATGGAATACCATACCCACGGTCTAGTTCAAGGATCCAACCAGCAACATTGTCTAGGAAATACCTGTCATGGGTGATAGCAACTACCGTTCCGGAGTAATCGTGCAGGAAGCGTTCTAACCAGGCGACAGATTCGGCATCTAAATGGTTGGTCGGTTCGTCAAGCAATAGCATGTCAGGTTTTTGCAATAATAAATGACAAAGGGCAACACGACGACGTTCACCCCCACTTAGTACCGCAATTTTTTGATCCCAAGGCGGTAAACGTAATGCGTCAGCTGCACGCTCTAACGTATTGTCGATATTATGACCATCCTGGCTGTTGATGATATCTTCCAGTTCACCTTGTTCTTTTGCCAGGGCATCAAAGTCGGCATTTTCTGCAGCGTATTCGTTATAAACTTCGTCTAAGCGTTTCAATGCATTTTTAACGACAGAAACTGCGCTTTCAATGATTTCCCGTACTGTTTTTTCTTCATCAAGCTGAGGTTCTTGTGGCAAATAGCCAATATTTGTACCTGAGAGCGCTTTGGCTTCACCTTCAAATTCAGTATCAACACCTGCCATGATGCGCAATAGTGTTGATTTACCTGAACCATTTAATCCTAAAACACCAATTTTAGCGCCAGGAAAAAATGACAGTGATATATCTTTGAGAATGGTACGTTTGGGCGGTACTACTTTGCTGACGCGCAGCATGGAATAGATAAATTGAGCCATGGGTTAAGTCCAAGTGAATATGAAAAAAAAGTAGGTGATATTTCAGGTTAAGTATTGGGACACAATTAACTTTATTCAAGGTGTTATTTGGCTAATGGATCAAATTTAATGGTTAAACTGACGTTCCGCACATAACGCACATAAAGCTGAGATTTAAAATCTGAGTTGATTTTCAGTAAAAATGGCATCAGATTTTAAATAGCGTCGCCTAA
>JABSOJ010000328.1 GCA_013216005.1 Alteromonadaceae bacterium
TAAAAAACCAATTTATCGCCTAACCCTTTAAAAATAGGGGATTCATCGAGGGACAATAGTATTATGGAACAGAGCCAAAAACTATTAGGCATTCAATACATTTCGTACCAATTAAAGTGTACTTTCTATAGGCATGATAATTCCAATAATAAGGCGTTTTTATGGTTTTAGGACCTACCGTGGCAACTGAAAGAATCCACAGACTATATTTGTTTCGGTTAAGTATAGTGGATTCTTATCCTATACTGTATCGGGTATTTAAGAACGCTTAATCAATTAAGCAAACCAGATAACATACAGATTTTAAAATTTACCAGAGCTGAAACAAAACCTACAACGGCTCTTTAAGACGTTTTTTCCTACCAGAAGCATGTCTTTCCCTGGCGTCACTATCAACATACCTGTCGGTTGTTTGCATAGAAGAATGACCTGCATCATCTCTTACGTGTTCACGGGGTCTAATTTTTACATCCTCTGAAATGCCTGTATGCCTTAGCCAATGTACTGTGGCCATTTTAAGTTCTTCAGCGTCTTCAACTAAACCATCCTTTTTCATTCGCTGATATGACGCATCAAAACAAAATTGAACAATTTTTCTTATTTGTCTTGTACTAGTGACTGCGCCTCTTCCTTTTTGCTTAACAATCAAAGGGACAAATTCGCCAACAGTAGGTAAGGGCGGTAGTTCGAGAAATAACCTGTATCGCTTAAGAGCATCAATCATTTCGTCACTTACTGCGATATTTCGTGATTTATTTCCTTTACCGATTACATAAAACCACCAGTTTCCATCGCCATCTTTTTTAAAATCGCCCATTGCTGGTAATGAACGTTCGTCAGCAACTAATTCTGAAATTCGCAAATACATGCCTAATAAACAATTCAAAATAAAAAGTGAACGTTCATGAGTCGCAGGATCAGCAGCGGCTAATTTTTCAACAGTTTCAATAACATATTCCCATTGTAAATTACTTATTCGTCTAACGGTTAAACTATGTTGTTGCTTTGTAATAAATTTGCTTTTTTGACGGATTTGCAAAATAGGATTTGATTCTAAAACTTGTTCTTGAATTAAAAAATTAAAGTAAGACGACAATACTGCGAAAATAGATTTGATTGTAGATTGAGATAAAAGGAAGTCTTTTTTGTCAGGTGATTTTCCATTACGGGTATCAACTTTAGAAACAGAAGTTACAAATGGTTTCCAATCTTTATTAAATACGCGCATGCCATTTTTAAGTTTAAAGCGAGCAACGTTCTTAATGCCAATCCAGGATACTGGTGGATTAATACAAAAGTGAAGATATTCTTCAATATCTTCACGTCTTAAATCAATAATGTTTTTGTGATGAACATGCCAGGCCCATTGTATTAATCTTTCTGTTTCGCGCCTGTAAACATTAAATGTTGCTGAGCTTCCGTTGTAGCTATAAATAAACTTCCAAGTAAATTCAAACTCAAGGTTGGCTTTAGCAGTATTTATCTGAGATTCAGTTTCAAAACAGTGCGAAGTATCAAAACATTTTAAAGAAAATGGATTATCTAAATATTCTAAGTTATCAAATATTGGTGTAGGAGATTTAATAGTAAATAGCCTTAAAAAATGAAATTACTTAATTCTAACGGTATAAAAGCTTAAAATCAATAGTTCCGATAACCATAATTATCGGAACTATCGGGTTTGTAGGAGGCTCCCTGTTTTGTGGTTTGGTGTTAGTTGGTGTGTTATTCGTGTTGAAATGGGAAAAGTTATGATGCGCTGTGTGAAATCTGAGGCTGTTTTGTGTGTTATTACCTATAAATAAAAATATCAGCTGCCGTTTAACAATGATTCAAGTTGTTACTAAGACTATAAATCAGGATTACCCAATTTAATTTTAAATTGCCTATGTTTAAATTATCAGTCTCGGTTTTATAGCAATTAAAAAGCAAAACAAGCCTTTTAAAACTTTTAAGCCGTAAAACAATCCAGTTTTATAATTAACTTAAAGAGACACTAATATGAAAGATATAATTGATACATTAATTAAAGTTTTTAACTTAATCATACAAGGAATAAAAATATACTTACAAATTAGATGATGATGTAAATATATTTTTAATAATACATTAAACCAATATTCCCCATAAAGAAAAACGGGCTTTTACTTACAAAGCCCCATAACTATTTAGTAACCAAAAATCTGACACTGACCATATAGGCTAAATTAGGGTTACAGTTCAACAATGTTTTCTGTTAATTTACATAAGTTCAAACCTATATAGGCTCTGGGCTGTATCAACTTAAACATGATAATACACAAATATGAACTGTTACCCAGTTTGATTGGTGCCAAAAATCTTATTAATGTATAACTATATAATTGGTATTATCATTTAATTATTTTTCAAAATAACTTTTCATAGCATTTTCAAGTGTTAATAATTCATTTGTAGCTAAATTTAAACAATCCAACTGAGAATGTTTTTCTGAAATGTCAAAACCTATAAAAATACAAATATACATATTAATTTCATGTATCCCTTCTATATAATTAAGAGCAAACATTGGTATTTTATGTTTAAATCCATTTACAAATTCTTGTTCAATACCACGAACAGCAGAATATACTGCTGCTTTTTCATAATCACTATTTGCAACTTTTGCTAAATCTATTAAATTTTTCAATTTAGAAATAAGAAAAAGAGGATTTTTCAACTGTAAAATTTGTTCAATAGATTTTATATACTCAGAGTTATCCATAAATACATCCTTAATAATTATATTAAGGTAATAATTTGGGACTTAAATAAATAATGCAACCCTTAAAAAACTCTTTTTATAAACATTATAAAATAAAACCTTAAAACAAGTTCAGCAGGACGAGAGAATTTACTTATTCTCAAGCATAAATGCCCTACCCAACAAGCTTAATAATAAAACATTAAAAACATTTTTATTGGTACCTCCCGCTTGCGCGGGTCCCTCCAATAAAAGTGGTTGTTCAGGTTTGAATCTTTGTTGGACTTTAAAAGTCAAAAGTTTTAAGAGAAGTTTGTCAGGACGGAGGGATTTACTTTTATTAAAGGTGAACGGGTATAAAAAAGACAATACAGATCCCTTTTCTACCATACCCAAGCATGTGATTACTGAAAAGTTGGTGACCTAACAAATCCGCTTCGCTCTGAGCGCCACTGACGAACCAATCATTTGTATCTACGATGTGACCTAGCACTTGAAACGACCTTGATTTGACAAAATATTTTATTGTATATGGCTGAAACGAAAGAAAAAAAATAAAAGACAAAGTAGACACAAGAAAAATCAACCTGAAATAACTCAAAAATAAGCGACTTCTCATCGTTTCGTTGTCGTTGCTCAGGCTTCGCCCTCCGCCTCCAACGACGAGAAGCCGCTTATTTGTCAATTTTACTTAATATTTAATTCTAAATGATCACTCAACTGGCCTTTAATTTGGTAACAACGAAAGTGACACCGCAGGAGAATCAACGGTATTAAGTTGAGGCAATTCAATTTTTGAAGGCTCACAATAAAGATAATGACTACGCACATCAGATCGAAGCTCAACCAGACAAGGTGACTTATAAAAAATCTGATAACCCATGTCTCCTAAAGTCATTGAATTAATCGAATATTGCTCATCATTGATGATCATGACAAACGCATAACTTCGGCTAACAAGCTGCTTAGAATATCTCACCAATTCGATGCCGGTTAAATACATTCTGGACGCTCCATAAGGCAAATTTACAAAATTATCAGCCGAATGAATAACCGAAACACCAACATCACGAAAACCAACAGTAACAGCCTTAACAGCACCTTTTTGACCAACTGCCATATCATGACCATTAATCGTTTTAGCCGCTTCAATTGCTTTCTGACGAGGTGATACTTTAACAAATGGACTATCAACAACTGTTTTATCAACTTCAGGCTCATCATCACGGAAGAAAAAGAAAACCATATACAATAAATAGGCAACCACAAAGGTGAAACCAAGCACAAGCCGACCAGTAAAAGGCGACCGACCCACCCCTGACTTAGTGCCTTTTCCCGTTGCTGTGGATTGATAAAGTTGAAATACATCTAAAGGCACCTTTTGAAACGTCACAATGTCATTTTTACCCACAGTAAGCCCATTAGTTTTAGGCAAATGTTCTAAAATTCTTGGACGTCTTTTGTAATAGGAAACAGGAATAGCATCTTTTGAAGAATGACAATAAGCGACTTCACACACTGAACGGATAAAAGCGGCAACCTCTTTAATATCAGGCGTTGCAAGCAAGATATCCCAATTGTAATGCCTATGTCGCATAAAACATTCACGTAATGTTCGTGGATAGCGTAAATAGGCCCGATCATCAAAAAGTGAATCGCCTAAGTCGTCCTGATAATCAGCAATATCGACATTGTTTTTGATTTGTCGTTGTTCGTTATGATAAATCTCGATAAATTCTTTGGGTAAATGATCATCAAAAAACCCTTCTGTTTTATAATCATGATCAGCAGGTTTAAAGCTTTTATCATTAGGGTAAACGTCTTGGATTTCATCAATAAAAATCATGGCTCCAATCGGTAACCAATGATAAAAATTGCGCATCAAGGCTAAACCTGATTCATTTCCGATACTGATGCGTAACAAGCGCGTTGACTCTGGAAACACTTCACCGAGCAAATGCTGAATTTCATCAAGCGACTTTAGCCCCTGAAGGTTCGAAACAACCACACGGCCTTGACGCAATGCCGGAACGATTTCAAACCACATCGCTGTTGATGATTTATAAGAACCAGGAGG
>JABSOJ010000329.1 GCA_013216005.1 Alteromonadaceae bacterium
ATAGCGCGAAAACTATTTTTTAATATCCGCTACACCCCTTTGTTTATAAGATTATTAATTTCACTGAGAACTGCTGATTCAGTTTATCTTGAATATGCCAAATTTTATCGTTGGTTAAGGCATATGTTTGCAATGCATCAGGAACATAAATGAATATAAGGCCACAAACAAATATGTTCATGGCCTGGTTTTACGATTGAAGACTAAATTAAGTTGTTGTTACAGATGCTCGGCGTTTAATTAGTTCATCACTAATTTGTTGGTTTTGTTCGCGAGTTAATGGGTAGAAAATCATTAACGCAGCCCCGGCAAAGGCAAAAGCAGCGGGTACCCAACTCATCAGTATTTGCATACCGGGCAGTGATCCTTCAATGGTGGATGGATCCATACCGTTATAACCATAACCGGCTAGAACAACTAACACTAATGCGCCTGCAAAACCGCCCCCTGTTTTTTGTACAAAGGTACCAGCAGAATAAATTAATCCTGTGGCTCGACGACCATTTTTCCACTCGGAATAGTCAGCTGAATCACCCAGCATGGTAAAAAATAATGTTGGCATCATGGCGGCAAAAAATTCGGCTACGCAACCTAAAGTGAAAATAGCGGTTATATTTCCCTGTGGCACCCAGTAAAAGGCGATTGTAAATACTCCGCTGATAATAAGTGCCAGAATGAATAAGTTACGTTTTCCAAATTTATTGGATAGAGTGCTTGTACATAAGGCTCCTAAGATTGAAACGAGTAATAGTGCAATAAAGTATTTACCTGCCATTAATTCATCACCCACATGGTACTTAAAATAATAAGCAATCACGCCGTATTTAATGCCATTAAACATCATGGTTAAAAACCCCATGCCTAATAATATTAACCAGGGTTTATTGGTTAACAAGTCGACCATATCACGCTGGACACCACTTTTATCATCTGAAGTGTTATTAATAAGTCGTTTAATGGTAACCCACATTATTCCCATAACGACGAAAAAGAATAGGCCGCTGTAAATATTACGGTAGTAGAAAAACAGGGTCGTCGCGAGTAAAGGCAAGATGATAAAAGGTAAGTTTTTGGTTAAATCACCCAACTCTGTTTTTAAATTGCTAGTTTGATCAATTTCTACATTGATGCGTTCTTTAGTAGAGGCAAAAGTTATCACCATTAGTGCAATTAATACCCCAGCAAAAAGATACATCGTATATTGATAGCCTATAGCACTGTCACCATTACCAAAGTAAGCAACCAGATCAGGTAAAAACCCCATTACCAGCAAACCACCAGTAAATGCTCCGGCAAATCTAAAACCCGATAAACTAGTACGTTCGGTATCACTCGGTGTCATTATACCCATTAATGCAGAATAAGGCACATTATTAACTGTGTAAGCGAGTGTTAAACCTATGTAGGTGACATATGCATAAATCAGTTTGCCGTTAGCACTTAAATCAGGCGTGGTGAAACATAACACCATAAACGTAGCTAAAAATGGTGTGGACCATAAAATCCAGGGACGAAACTTGCCCCATCGGGTGTTGGTACGATCGGCAATCATGCCCATAATAATATCAGTAACGCCATCAGATAAACGTACCACTAAAAATAACATTGCTGCAGCTGCGGCAGTTAAACCAAAGGTGTCGGTGTAAAATACGGCTAAATATGCCAACGCACCACGCCAAACTAAATTGGCAGCAGCATCCCCCATGGCATAACCTACTTTTTCGTATAATGGCAGTTTAGTCATACGTTTTCCCTAAATTCTAATGCGAATATTGTTGTGTAAAATATAGCTGTGTAAAATACGCTTGTGTAAAATATTATCTTCCGCTGATTAATTTTTTATATGCGTTGCCACTGGCTTTAATCGTTCTGATCTGTGTTTCATAATCGACATAAACTAGTCCAAATCGTTTTGAGTAACCTTCAGCCCATTCAAAATTATCCATCAGGCTCCATGCGAAGTAACCCTTGATATTTACGCCTTGTTCGATAGCATCGTGAACAGCATTTAGATGATCGTTGTAATAATCTATCCGATCTAAATCGTTAACGGTACCATCAATTATTTTGTCGTCAATTGCTGCGCCATTTTCTGTGATATAGATAGGCGGTAGCGTGTACGTTTCATTTAACGAGGTTAATAATTCTGTAAATGCCTGCGGGTAAATTTCCCAACCAATATCAGTTTTAGGCTCAGGGGCTTCTATCTGGAAAAAAGATTCTTGCTCATCTGCACGATAAATTGCCCGTGTATAATAATTTACCCCTAAAAAGTCAGTTGGGTGAGATATTATTGCTAAATCTCCCTCAAGTATGTCGGGTTGTTGCTCTTTTGGTAATTGCGAAAGTATTTTAGGATATTGGCCATCAAATAGTGGTTTTATATACCATTGATTAAAATAATCGTCGGCAAATTCACTCGCAACTTTGTCTTCTTTATTGTTAGACGCCGGATAGCAGGGGGTGAAATTCAGTACTATACCATTAAGAGTGTCCGGGCTGTTTTTAGCTAAAACTTGCATTGCTAAGCCATGGCCGAGTAAGAGATGGTGGGCGGCTTTTTTGCCGTATTCTTTTCCTACAATTCCGGGGGCGTGAACACCTGCTTCGTAACCTAAATAAGCACTGCAAAAAGGTTCGTTTAACGTAGCATAAGCATAAACACGATCGCCAAAAGCTTGAGAAATAAGGTCAACATATTCTTGGAATCGATAGGCTGTTTCTCTATTGAGCCAACCCCCATTATCTTCTAAATGCTGTGGTAAATCCCAATGATATAAAGTGACAAAAACTTTGATATTTTTAGCTTTTAATGTATCAAGAATATCAAGATAAAATTGTACACCTTCTTGATTTAATTCGCCTGATTTTTTTATAACTCGGGGCCAGGAGATAGACAAACGATAGGCATCAACACCGAAAGATTCAATTAATTCGATGTCTTGTTGCCAAAGTGTAAAATGGTCACAGGCTATTTTTCCATTTGAACCATCGGCAATTTTATTTGGTGTATCGCAAAAAGTGTCCCAAATACTTGGTAAGCGATCATTCGCACCGCCTTCTATTTGGAAAGATGCTGTTGCCACACCGTAGATAAAGTCAGTTGACAACATTACTGAATTTTCGGGTAAAGAAATTTTACTCATGATTTTTATTGTTACCTATTTCTGTCAGCCGATCTTGAAAACGCATCGTTTAAATTAATTGTTGTAAGCGCTTACAAAATATTTAAAAATCAGGTGCTGTTGGTTTTTGTTAATGCATGTAAGCGCTTTCATTTAGGTTAGTGTGTTCTTTTATAAAGATCAACACCTTTATTATTGATTATGTAACACGCTGTAAATTAGATGGAATCAATAAAGTTTAGTTTGTTGATAACGTTTTGATTATTGTCCCGTAGTTTGTGGATGATGATAAAATTTATTTGTTAGGAGGAATTATGGCTACGATTTTAAATTCGACCATAAATAAAAAAAATATCGGTTCGCAACAAAATGGAGATTATCGGTTTGCGTTAACTTCATTAACATCATTATTTTTTATGTGGGGATTTATTACCTGTTTAAATGATATTTTGATCCCTCATTTAAAAGGTGTATTTGACTTGTCGTACAGCCAGGCGATGTTGGTGCAATTTTGCTTTTTTGGTGCTTATTTTATAGTTTCATTACCATCAGGAATGCTGATTAAACGGTTTGGTTATCAAAAAGGAATCGTGCTTGGTTTAGTCATTGCCTCCGTTGGTTGTATGACCTTTTATCCGGCAGCAGCATTGCATAGTTATCCTGTTTTTTTATTAGCTTTGTTTATTTTAGCCAGTGGAATTACGTTATTACAAGTTTCGGCAAACCCTTACGTCAGCATGCTGGGAAAAGCAAAAACAGCTGCATCAAGACTGACTTTAACCCAGGCTTTTAATTCGCTTGGCACTACCGTTGCGTCGTTTTTTGGTGCATATCTGATACTTGATCAAGCTGCTGATGCCATATCGAGCACAGCCTCTGCTGAAGCTGTACAAATGCCGTATATATTACTTGCCGCTATGTTATTACTGCTTGCTGCAACGTTTGCATGGATAAAGTTACCCGACTTGTCATTTTCTGAAACTGACGTTGAAACAAGTACGAGTATCGAAAGTGGCAATGCCTGGCAGTATTCTCATTTAGTTTTAGGGGCTGTTGGTATTTTTGTTTATGTGGGTGCTGAAGTTTCAATAGGTAGTTTTTTAGTGAGTTTTTTTGCTGATCCGAATATCGCAAGCTTAGAAGAGTCTGAAGCAGCCAAATATATTGCCTATTATTGGGGTGGAGCTATGGTTGGACGCTTTATTGGTGCTGCTGTGATGCAAAAAGTGGATGCTGGCAAGGTGCTTTGTTTTAACGCTATTACTGCGGTATTACTTATTTTGGTCACGATATTTTCTTCTGGCAACATCGCGATGGTCGCTATTTTGTTGGTTGGACTGTGTAATTCAATTATATTTCCAACGATATTCAGCTTGGCTATTAATGGGTTAGGTAAGCATACCAGCCAAGGTTCTGGTATTTTATGTCTGGCCATTGTAGGTGGTGCGATTGTACCCCTTGCTCAAGGTTTACTGGCCGATTATATTGGCATTCAACCCGCCTTTTTCTTACCAGCATTATGTTACTTATTTATTGCTTATTACGGTTTGTTTGGCAGTAAGCCACAAAAAATCACGGCCAATACTTTCACTAA
>JABSOJ010000330.1 GCA_013216005.1 Alteromonadaceae bacterium
TCTCATTTTAAATTCACTCAATCAAGTTCATGTCACCATAGTATAGATTATAACCACTTAAAACTAAAGTTATGACGATTCCTAGGTTCTACGTTGTATCGTGATCTTAATATTAGGCCAACTGAATTTCACAGCGAGAAGTTTTTCCAGCAATTTGTCACGTTGTTTAACCCGCATGAAATTATAGTAAGAAACAATGTCAGTAGTTTTTTTGCTGATCCTGTCCTACTTGAACAGGTGATAATTAATTTGTTGAAAAATTCCATTGAAGCATGCTCTCAAACCACTTCAGAAATCTTAATTATGGTTGATGAAAAGCAGGACAAGGTGAAGATTAGTATTGTCGATAAAGGTCAGGGTATTGCAAATCCGGAAAACTTATTTGTGCCTTTTTACACGACTAAAGAAAACGGCTCCGGTATCGGGCTTGTTTTGTGTCGAAATATTATCGAGCAACATGGCGGTTCGTTAACATTAAGCAATAATGATAACGGCGTAGGGGTTACGGCTGAAATTATCTTACCAGTATCCCCTTAGCGTTTTTGACCTAACTTTTTGACGTAACTTTTTGACCTAATTTTTTGACGTAAGAGGTATATGACCTTTTATTGACATTGTCGATTGGTATCATCACCTGGATCAGAATTTATAAATCAGGGTATTCATCATTTTCAATATTTAAACAAAGCTGAATTGTTAGTGAATACAGTTGTTTCGCTTAGAAAATCTGTAAAAAGTTAGCCATTCCTCTGGCGCCGTGATCAAGAATATGGCAATGAAATAGCCAGCCACCTGACATTGTGTCTGTCGGCATTTTACCTGAGGCCAGAATTTGTCCTTCCCGACCTTCATCGCTAAAACGGATCGCTAATCGGGTAATTGTCCAACTTTTTCCCATGACCATTCCGGGGCGGCGTGGTAGATGAATAGTATCTTTTTCTTCAAGTATTGGGGCTGGTACTGTGTAGTTGTTTTTCGCCATTTCTAAATCTACATATTCCGTTTCAATTAGCTGAAACATAAAACCATGAATATGAAAATTATGATCGCCCATCGCCAGATTTTTCACTTCGATAATACGGGTATCGTTCACGTTAACTTTTGGTGCCATCATCGGGGTAATATCTTTAAATGCCATACCCATGCCATTCATTTTGGCGACAAAAAAGTTAATGTCGCCGTTACTATCAGGCAGCATATGACCAAAAGTTACGGGAATTACTTCAGCGTCAGTCACATCAATGGGTGTAATTATTCTTAATGAAGACGGTGGTTGATAATCAGGATCTACATTGGCGTCAGAGTTGCTGGTTAAAGTAACATTAAGGATGGTTTGTGGTTTTAAATGACCGTCATTCATTGAATGACCTAACACCACCATATCTTCGCTGTTGGTACAGCCTATATGACGACCACGGGTATAATCGTGCCATTCAATCGTTAAAGTATCGCCTTCTTCGCCATGCGGTACTACGATGAAATCTGCACGTTCACCGGGGGTCAGGAATATGCCTTTTTCCAGATTTTGATCAGACATTGAAATAGAAAGATAATCGCCTGTTGATGTATCAGTGCAACCATTTGTCCCCATTGCACTATGAGTATGGATTTTAACCGGGTTGATCGAAGTAGTCGTAATTGGTGCGGTTAATAAACCAGCATCGCCGCCGATCCTATAAAGTGTGTGACCGGGAATAGAGAGTCGCATAAAACGAGTATTAGCAGAGTTTACTACACGAATGCGTTGTGGTTCTCCGATTGCCCATTCCATTGTTGGCTCAACCTGACCATTGATTAGTAGAGTATTACCTTCACGGCCATTTGCTTGAGTTATTGCGTTTTGTACAGGAGCTGCCGGAAAACCAACCTCAACTAATTTTCCGTTATCGTCCAACAGTACGTCATCAAGCACCCAATGATGTTCCTTCGTTGGTAATGCCAAGCTTTCATCTTCTGCGGGGTCGTGTACCACTAATAAACCCTGCAAGCCTAATTCTATTTGTTCGTTGCCGCGCGTGTGTGGGTGATACCAAAAAGTTGATGCTCTTAATAATTTAAATTCGTATCTAAAACTTTCGCCGGGCAATACAGGTTTTTGCGATATCATGCTGCCATCCATATTTGCCGGCAATTCAAGACCATGCCAATGTACGGTTGTTTCTTCAGGTAAGTTATTAGTGAAGTTTACAATTAATGTATCGCCAACATGGGCGTTGATCACAGGCCCTGGAACAATGCCATTGTATGACCAAATGGTAGAACTAACGCCTTGACGATATTCAATTTCACTTACTGTTGCTTCTAACACAACTTCAACAACGGTGGGATCAGTATTTATATCTTCTAATATCGGTCCGTTGATGTTGTTGGCTGGTACTGGTGGGTATACAGTGGTTGTGTTAGTTTTGTCTAAATCACTATTACATGCAGAAACAGTCATTACTAAGGTTAATGTTACCGCTGCTAATTTCATCAATGAATATTTTTTCATAATTTTCCTAAACTTAATTTCCCAAACTAAATTTTGTCTCTGATCTGCGACGTCTTGCGCTATATTCACGTCTAGTAAATAGAAAGTAAAGTTTCTGACAAAAAAAACATCCAAACATTAGTGGAATTAAATTTAAGTTTTTGCCATATTGGTTTATCTCTGTTGTATTGATAATTCTTGGCAGCAAGCTAATTAAAGGACTGAAAAGGAATAAAAATGAAGAATATTAAACGTCTGGCATTTAGTTGCCTATTGTTAGTGCCCACACTTTGGCAAACAACTAATGCGGAAGAAGTTCAGTGTGTTGATGGTAGAGCTGTAACATACTCTTGTAATGATATTAATATGATTGGCAGAATGCATTTAAGAGATTTTGGTCAACCGACTACATTAGTTAATGATGTTTGGGGTTATGTAGATCAAAATAATGGCACTGAATATGCGCTTGTTGGTTTATCCCATGGTGTTTCAGTAGTAGACCTAACCGATCCACAAAACCCTGTAGAGGTGGCGTCGATATCTGGTGGATATTCTCTGCATAGAGATATTAAAGTTTATCAATATTTTGATGAAGAAGCACAACGTTATAAAGCGTACGCTTATGTATCTTCAGACTTATATGAAGGTATTCAAGTTCTGGATCTAAATGACTTAACTAATTCTCTTTCTCTAGCAGGATTATTTTTTGAAATGTTTCGTTCTCACAATGTTTATATATCAAACGTTGATCACAGTACTGGTATGGCGCTGGATGGTTTTGAGGCTTATTTGCATTTACCCATATCGCCGGCAGGCGGATCTTTTGATATATCATCCCTAACCAATCCAACAGCACCAGAATTAATTAGTGTGGTTGGCGGGACTGAAGGTCATGATATTGTTAGTTTTATTGTTACTGATGACAGAGCGGAACAATGTTTGCCAGGTCACAATCCTTGCGAAATTATTGTTAATTTTTCTGGAGGTGATCAACTCATTCAATTTTGGGATGTTACTGATAAACAAGCACCATTTTTTCTCAGCTCATTGAGTTATCCTGGTGCCAGCTACACACATTCTGGTTGGATATCAGATGATGGCATGTTTATATTTGCACAGGATGAGGTTGATGAATTTGTTTCGAATGACAGCACAACAATGTATACCATTGATATCAGTGATCTTATGCATCCAACGTTGAGTAATGTCTGGAGTGGGCCTACAGGTGCTGTCGATCATAATGGTATGGCTGTGGGAAATTATTATTATATGTCAAATTATACTCGGGGACTTACCGTTCTGGATGTAAGCGATAGTAATAACCCCGAGCATGTTGCTTACTTTGATACTTATCCAGCCGATGATAACGCTCAGTTCGAAGGTGCATGGGGAGTTTATCCTTTTTTGCCCAGCGGAAATATATTGGTGTCAGATATTGATAGAGGTTTGTTTATTTTAAGGATGAATGAAGATCCGGATGTAGATGATTATGCAGATATAGTTGGAAATTCAGATACTGGAACTGGAACTGGAACAGGTACAGGTACAACTCCTGCACCTAGTAAAAGTAGCGGTGGCGGTAGCATATTCTATTTGCTAGGTTTGGGTGCTTTTTTATTGGCTGGTCGACGCCGTAATTACTAATACAGCACTAATACAGCACTAATGCTGCATAAGTACAATTGGTATTAGACAGTCTCAGGCACATTGGTAACAATGTGCCTTGTCTAATGTTAGTTATTATTAATAATCGTGTTAATAACTGACCCTAATTTTTTTCTGTAAACTCCGCCAAATAAATATCAGATACCCGACTATCAGTTCGGCTTAAAACCAGTTGAGAATGAGCAGGATTGACATTCAAGGTTAATCCTATTGCAGAGGGTAACTCTTTGGTCACCATTTCTTCTTCGCCTGTGTGTAAATTGCGTTTCCAGATCCCTTTATTTTCCTGTGATTTTACATTCAATTTAGGATAATAAAGATAGGCACCTTGAACTGTCCAATCACCATCACGCTTCTGACTGAAATCTTCTAATACGGTCTTTTTATTTATTATTGTCGATATCCCAGTAACCACAGGTTTCTATCTCCCAGCTCATTGCTGTCAAAAACAAGATGCTTGTTGTCATTTAGCCAATTGAAACTGGTAATAAAGCTTCGACTTTTGGTGGCACTGATCAAATTAGTGGTATTTCGGTACACAGTTCGTAGTTTTAAAACACTGTACACACAACTATCCAGTAGC
>JABSOJ010000331.1 GCA_013216005.1 Alteromonadaceae bacterium
GTGCCAATTGTAGCTGAAGTATTTAAAAAAGCAGGTACTTATGATGCAGGTCGTGTATTTGGTATCACTACTTTAGATGTTATCCGTTCTGAAGCTTTTGTAGCTGAAATGAAGGGTTTAAACGTAGCTGACGTTAAAGTGCCAGTTATTGGTGGTCATTCAGGTACTACAATTCTTCCTTTACTTTCACAGGTTGAAGGTGCAACTTTTACCGATGAAGAAGTTGCCACATTAACACCTCGTATTCAAAATGCAGGTACTGAAGTTGTAAATGCAAAAGCTGGTGGTGGCTCTGCAACTTTATCAATGGGTGCTGCAGCTGCTCGTTTTTGTATGTCTCTTGTTAAAGGCTTACAAGGTGAAGACGTTGTAGATTACGCTTATGTTGAAGGTAACGGTGAGGATGCACAATTTTTTGCACAGCCAATACGTTTAGGTGTTAACGGTGTTGCAGAATTATTGTCATACGGCGAGTTGAGTGCTTTTGAAGAAAAAGCTAAAGCTGATATGTTAGACACCCTTAAAGCTGATATTAAAGAAGGTGTTGACTATATTGTTGGTTAATAACCACAGGTCAATGTATTCTTGTTAAGATAAAATTGTTAAGAAAAAATAAAAAACCGGTCAATGACCGGTTTTTTAATGATTAACTCAATTGGTAATATTTTGGATTTGGAGTTATCCCAATCCCATCAATAAATTGGAATTACACACTTCGATTAGCCGCTATGTGGGCTAGTGCTATTAAAGCTTCTTTATATTCGGAGTCTGGAATTATGCTTAAGGCATTTATCGCTTTATCTGCTTCTTGTTCGGCTTTCTTTTGGGTATAAACTAAAGCGCCAGTTTGTTTCAATGTGTGCAGTATTTCATCCAGATGATCCATACCATTACTAAGTTCAATCGCATCGCGTATTAATTTAGTCTGATGTTCAGTACCGTGTTGCATAGCATAAATCAATGGTAAAGTTGGTTTGCCTTCAGCCAGATCATCACCGACATTTTTGCCCATTTCTTTTGCATCAGCGGTATAGTCCATAATATCGTCAACTAACTGAAAAGCTGTGCCCAAGTGCTGACCATAGTTTTGCATGGCGGTTTCTATTGATTTATCTTGGTTTGAAATTACTGCCGCAAGCCGTGTCGCGGCTTCAAAAAGTTTGGCTGTTTTACTGTAAATAACTTTCATGTAACTAGCTTCAGTCGTATCCGGATTGTTACAGTTCATTAATTGTAAAACTTCGCCCTCAGCCACTATGTTGGTGGCAGAAGACAATATATTCATAATTTCCATATTATTGAGTTTTACCATCATTTGAAAAGAGCGGGTATACAGGAAATCACCAACTAATACGCTGGCGCTATTGCCAAATAGTGCATTTGCAGTTTCCCGACCGCGGCGCATGTTAGATTCATCAACGACATCGTCGTGTAATAAAGTAGCGGTATGAATGAATTCAATTATTGCCGCAATAGCGGTATGTTCCTTGCCGTCATATTGCAGTGCACGCGCGGCTAATACGGTTAGCATAGGACGCATACGTTTACCGCCTGCATTCACTATGTATATGCCTAATTGATTAATTAGCGCAACATCTGAATGTAACTGACCGTAGATCAGATCATTAACCGCAGACATATCATTAGCCGCTAATGTTTGTATTTTTTTTAAATCCATAAAATTCTAATAGACCTGACCAATTGGTAGCAAAGCTGTATTGGTTTTATTAATCGAAAAGACACGCTTGAAAATATTGACACATAACTCGCTAAATAATAACCGTGAAACTTAGCGTTTTTTGGGTAGGTATATATTTTCTAATAATTTAAAATCGGTGCTGAGTTTACACGATTTCTAGCATTAATGAAGGTTTCAACCTGATTTGATTAAATTAGTTGATAAAAAAGGTTAAAAGGGGGATTTATACTTGCGGTAAGGTTTTTCTTCAAGTAGAATTCGCGCCCTATATTTTTAAAAATTAAGCGTCTGAAAAGATGGCGTGGTACGGAGTAGCTATGTACGCAGTATTCCTAAGTGGTGGTAAGCAACACCGCGTAACTGAAGGTCAAACACTTCGACTTGAGAAACTTGAGTTGGAAGTTGGTTCTACAGTAGAATTCGATAATGTTTTAATGATCGCTGATGGCGAAGAAATTAATGTAGGTGCACCTTACATTAATGGAAGTAAAGTTTTGGCTGAAGTTGTAAGTCAAGGCCGCGCAGATAAAATTAAAATCGTTAAATTTAAACGTCGTAAGCATTCACGTAAGCAAGCGGGCCATCGTCAATGGTTCACTGAAGTGAAAATTACTGGTATTAACGGCTAATAGGAGCAGTATAAAATGGCACATAAGAAGGCTGCGGGTAGTACACGTAACGGTCGTGATTCAGAAGCTAAACGTTTAGGTGTTAAACGTTTCGGTGGTGAATCAATTTTAGCTGGTAACATTATTGTTCGTCAGCGTGGCACTAAATTTCACCCGGGTACTAACATGGGTATCGGCAAAGATCATACTTTGTTCGCATTAACTGACGGTAAAGTTCAGTTTGAAGTTAAAGGTCCTAAAAACCGTAAATTCGTAAGTATTGTTGCTGAGTAATTTTATTATTTTGCAATAATTGATGAAATTTTCGAAAAACCCCGCAGTTTTGCGGGGTTTTTTTTTGTGATTTTTTTTATACTAGTTAGCTATGTTAATTGGTATTACATATAACCAAGATATACCAGTTTCAAGAAGGTATTATTTGGGTGTCGGTGTAAAAATCGATTATACTGACATGACAAATCGGTATCACATTTTTTGCCGTTATATTGGAGTGATTTAAGCACCATGAAATTCGTTGATGAAGTTGAAATTAGAGTTGAAGCTGGTGATGGCGGCAATGGCTGTGTTAGCTTTCGTAAAGAAAAATATATCGAATTTGGCGGGCCCAATGGCGGTGATGGCGGTGATGGCGGTGATGTTTATTTAATCGCAGATGAAAGTTTAAATACCTTGATTGATTACCGTTTTGAACGTTTTCATCGCGCAAAACGAGGCCAAAATGGTCAAAGTCGGGACTGCACTGGCAAAGGCTCAGATTCTTTATGTTTAAAAGTTCCTGTAGGTACCCGTACGACAGATGTTGATACGGGAGAGCAATTAGGTGATTTAACTCATCATGAGCAAAAATTACTGGTTGCAAAAGGCGGTTGGCATGGCTTGGGTAATACGCGTTTCAAAAGTAGTACTAACCGGGCTCCACGTCAGAAAACTGATGGCACGCCGGGCGAAATTCGTAATCTAAATCTTGAGTTATTATTATTAGCTGACGTAGGTTTACTGGGTTTACCCAATGCGGGTAAGTCAACGTTGATCCGTAGTGTTTCTGCGGCAAGACCGAAAGTAGCTGATTATCCCTTTACTACTTTAGTGCCTAATTTAGGTGTTGTGCGTTTAGATACGCAAAGAAGTTTTGTTATTGCTGATATTCCGGGTCTAATCGAAGGTGCAGCTGAAGGTGCCGGATTAGGAACGCAGTTTCTGAAACATCTTGAACGTTGTCGGATTTTATTACACGTTATTGATGTCATGCCGGTTGATGGGTCGAGTCCGCTTGAAAATGCCCGTACAATTATTAATGAACTGGAAAAACACTCAAGTAAACTAACAGATAAACCCCGTTGGATTGTTTTTAATAAACTAGACCTGTTACTAGAAGAAGAAGCGGAAGAAATCACGAATGAAATTTTAACTGAGCTTGATTGGCAAGGTGATGTGTTTAGTATTTCTGCTTTCAACAAAACGGGCACTCAACAGCTTTGTTATAAACTAATGACTTTTATTGAAGGCCTACCACCTGAAGAAGATAAACCTCTTGAAGGTGATTCAATGGACTTTAAATGGGATACTTATCATCAGGAAACAATGTCAGATCTGGAAGATGATCTTGATGATGAAGATTGGGATGAACACCCAAACACTTTTTATGCTAAAGATGAACAGAACATTAAAAAACTTGAGAGTGATTCTTCTGATGATGAAGATAATGAGGATGATGATTACGAAGTAGAAGTTGAGTATAAATCCTAACTAAACACTTTACATTGTGAGAAAAGCAAGTAGGCTTGAGTTATCTAATAATAACGTGAGCTTACTTTTTTTATGCCTAAAATTTCATATGAGGTTTCTTCGACCGAAGTAAAACCTTTTACCTATAGAACTCCTATAGTAAGCATAGATGAACACGGTGAACTTCAAGTTTATTATTCTAAAACCGATCCTGTTCACATCAAGCAGATAACCTTTCTAAATTTAATAGGAAGAGATGAGAAAGGTAACATCGTTTCCAAAAAGCCAATCGAGGAGGTTAACAACTTTCTTATGGCTAGGCATATTGATGAAGGCAGAGAGGAATCAAATCAACACTCAAAAGCGCTGATTCACTTCTTTGCATTCCTCATACAGTTACAGGAAAAATGGGATGATGCGTATGATGAAGAGAAGTTCGATGAATTAGTAGACCTACCTCGGCCTACGTGGGACTTTATGCCTTTTCGTAAAAACCAACGAATCACCTACCTGTACCGTGCTGCGCTAAAGTATTCAGTCATAAAAGAACCTGACAGAAGTTTAAGATTAGCTAGGACAACAGCTACTGCTTATATGAACAATGTTGTAGGTTTCTATAAGTTCCATCTT
>JABSOJ010000332.1 GCA_013216005.1 Alteromonadaceae bacterium
TTTCTTTTATTACAAGGGTATAAACTCACTCACGGGTTAAAATACATAGTATTTACTATAAACACCGACCGTTTTATGAGACTTGCTAAAAAGGCCTAAATATTATTTTAAGTGCCCTGATTACAAATAGTGTCCTTTTGGTTCCATGTTATGTCTATAACGTCTAACCCATTTATGTTACCTGTATTGTCAATAACGTATATTGAGCTGTTCAATAAATAACCGTCGTGTATCAATAAAACTATGGCCGACCGTCTTTCTATCCTAACGCAAGAAGAAATCCATTCGCTTTATTCTATTCCAAAGCTTGATGATGAAGAGCGGTCGTTTATCTTTGAACTGGACGAAGAGGATAAAATCTACCTGCAGAGCCTGAAAAAAGATAACCCCAGAAAAATAAATTATATCCTACAATTAGGTTATTATCGTGCTGTTAACTATTTCTTTCGTTTCAGCTTTCAAAAACAGCGAGCAGACGTAGAATTCATCCTGAAGCAGTATTTTCCAAACACGCCTTTTCCTAAAAAACAAATTTCTAAAAACTATCATTATGATAATCGTACAAAAGTAATGGAAAAATTTGGCTTCACTGATCCTGACAGCTCTTTTAAAGACCAGTTACTAAATGAAGCAAAATCATTGGCTAAACGTCACGTATTGCCTAAGTTTGTGCTGCAATCCTTGTTGACTTATTGCTTACATACAAAAGTGATCCGTCCGGGCTATTCTTCCTTACAGGATTTGGTAGGATACGCGCTTAAGTTTGAGCGAAATCGCCTAATCAACAAATTATATACCGATGCAGATAAAGAACTTCGCGACCAACTGGATAAACTTTTAGCCAATGAAGATCTGTTTTACAATTTAACCTTACTGAAAAGAGATCAAAAAGATTTCAGTACCACAGAAATTAAGAAAAGTGTTCTTAAACAACAGACAATCATTGGGATCTATAAACAGTCAAAGCAGTTGGTACCAAAACTGGGGATCTCTGAGCAGAATATTATTTATTACGCTGATCTAGCTGAGTTTTATACTATTCAGAAAATTAAACAATTCAAGAATAAAAATCAGGCCAGGCTTTACATATTCTGCTACGCCTATCGTCGATTATTAAAAATAAACGATCACCTGGTGGTCAGCTTTACTCATAAAGTTCAAAAATACACAAATGAAGGAGACGATTATCAGCGAACCAAAGTAGATATTGAAGAAAGTATTCATAAGGCACTTAGAGAGCAAGCATCTGAAGTGCTTGCTATTAATATCAATGAATCCATTCCTGATGAACAGGTCAGAGAAACCGCTTTTAAAATCATCCCCAAAGAAAATTACAAACAGTTTTTAAAAGACTTTAAAAAGCCTAATCTTAATCGTGACTACTATCGATGGGAAAGTTATGAAAAGCAGTCCATGACTATTAAAAGGAATCTGCGTCCACTGTTTAAGGTATTGGATTTTTCATGTGCGAAGCAAGGAATGTCCGAAGCTATCGCATTTTTAAAGGATTATTTCACTCAAAATAGTTCATTTAAAAAATACAGATATAAAGATGTCCCCCTTGGATTTTTCCCAAAATCGATGAGAAGGTTCCTGGCGTATAAAACTCGAAATAATGAAAATCGGCTCACAAAGAAAATCGACGGAAATCGTTATGAATTTATGGTTTACCTGCAAGTAAGCAAAGGGCTATCTGATGGCACAATTTTTGTTAAAGACAGTAATAATTATCGAGCACTCGAAGACGAATTAATTGATATTGAATACTGGGCCAAGCATAAGAAGGAAATCCTGTCTCAGCTAAATATGCCGTTATTATCAATGGAGGTCACTGAACTACTCAATGAACTAGAATTAAGTCTTGAAGAAAAATATCGCCTAGTCAATGACAATATAAGGCAGGGTAAAAACCCCAGTATAAAAATAAAATATAATAAGAAAGGTGAGCTAATCAAGTGGACATTACCGTACACCCGGGTTAACGATGACATAAATAATCCTTTTTATGAACAACTGCCAATCACCAGCATTGGTGATGTGCTTCAATTTACCGCAGATAGTACTGGTTATCTGAAATCATTCACTCATCTTCAACCCCTATATGCGAAAACAACTCCTGATCCTGAAGTGATCAATGCCTGCATTGTAGCTAATGCCACAGGCACTGAAATCAAAAAAATGAAAGCTATTAGTGACGTTAAAGGCCAGGATATGGATAACGTTAATAAGAATTTCATTCGTTGGCAAACACTTTGCTCGGCCAGTGATGCCATTGTGAATCATACGTCGAAACTCCCTATTTTTAAAGAATATAACCTCACAGATTATGGAGTTCACGCTAGCGTAGACGGACAGAAATTTGCAACCAAATACAATACAATCAAGTCGCGTTATTCAAAAAAATATTTTGGAATGATGAAAGGTGTCGTCAAGTATTCACTGATTGCCAACCATTTACCACTCTGCCTTAAAATGATCGGTGCCAATGAGCACGAGTCTCACTTCTTGTTGGATATCGTTGAAAGTAACACCTCTGATGTTGAAATAAAGGGCGTGTCCGGCGATATGCATAGCATAAATCGCGTAAATTTTGCTTTACTGTATATGTTTGGTTACCAATTTATGCCAAGATTTACCAAACTTGGCGATAAATCGGACAACAACCTGGTATGTTTCGGCAATATTTCTGATTATGAACACCTCATCATCAAACCCAGCAAACAAGCTGATAAGACACTTATTATCAAAGAATGGGACAATGTGTTGCGGATATTTGCATCACTAGCACTCAAAAAGACCACGCAAAGCCAAATTGTTCGTAAATTATCTTCTTACAAAACGAACCCTACACTTAAGGCTATGATTGCACTGGATGAAATCATCATGTCAGAGTATTTGCTAAAGTATATCGACCTTAAAGAAATACGAACTATCGTGCAAGGCTCGCTTTGCAGAGGCGAAAGCTATAATCAACTTTCTTCAACGATAGCTAAAGTGAGCGGCGGTAGAATGCTTAACGGAAAAAATGAAATAGAGTTAGACATCAATGCTGAATCTATCAGGCTAATAGCAAATGCTGTTATTTTTTATAACGCGAGCTTATTATCTAAGATTTATGAGTATTACCTAAACACTGATCCTGAAAAAGCAAAGAAGATCAGTCGATTATCTCCTGTAGCATGGCAGCACCTAAGTTTTATCGGAAAGTATGAATTTTACAACAGAGAAAACTTAATTGATATTCAAAGACTTACAGAATTATTGCTTACTGATTTAGAAATCGATTTTTAGGCTGTAAGTCAATAGTACTGGGGGCTATGAAGGAGGTTAGTGACAGATCGGGGCGTTAGTCAATTAACCCCATGTTGGTTCCACTTACTGGTATTTGGAAAGTACACCACATTTGATGACCGATATTGCAAATCAATGCCAAGAGTTTATAGAGGAGCACTTATCATGACAGCAATTGCCTCACACATCAGTGAATACCTACGTGAACGATTACCACATGAATTTGGTGCCAGCCAGAACACCTGTGATAGTTACGCTTACGCATTTCAGTTGTTGTTTGAATTTGCAAGTAAACGATTTAAATTACAGCCTTCCAATCTTACCCTCGAACAAATTGATGCTCCGTTGATAATGGATTTCCTGAAATATCTGGAAACTGATAGAAATAACAGTCCCCGCACTCGAAATGCACGTTTAGTTGCTATAAAATCTTTTATGCGTTTTATTGAATACCGAGTTCCATCATTACTTGAACAGACTCAACGGATTTTGGCGATCCCTTCGAAGAAAACAAATAGTAGATTAGTCAGTTATTTATCTATTCAAGAAATGCAAGCCATACTCAATAAACCTGATATTAACACCTATGCCGGAATTAGAGATCGGGCTATGATACATCTTTGTTTTGCAGCTGGATTAAGGGTATCGGAATTGATAACCTTGCCACTGAATGCTGTTGATATACAGGTCACCCCGAGCGTACATGTTCTTGGGAAAGGGCGTAAAGAAAGGGTTGTCCCGTTATGGAAACAAACAATAACGGATCTCAAAGCATGGTTATCTGTAAGGAAAAATTATTTAACACCTGAGCTATTCGTTAATGCTAGGGGCCAGAGCATGACACGTTCCGGTTTTGAATATGTACTCAAAAAGCATGTTAAAACAGCTGAAGAAAAATGTCCGTCTCTTCATAGCAAGCGTGTGACTCCTCATGTACTACGCCATACAGCGGCAATGTTGGTACTTCAAGCGACAGGAGATATAAGAAAAGTATCACTTTGGTTAGGGCATGCAGACATCCAAACTACAGAAATTTATTTGCGAGCAGATCCGACTGAGAAAATTGAAATTATAGAGTCTATACTACCTCCTGCGCTCAAACGAGGTAAATTCAATGCCCCAGATAAGTTAATTGAACTTTTACATCACAAGGAATAATATGCTGAGCAAAATAAGGCTTACTCATTGTATTTGTTAGGTTTTATTTAATTAGCTTTATATATTATTTTACTCTACATATCCTCAAATATGCTGTGCACAGCATATTTGAGGAAATGGGCGCGAACCCCCAGAATGGGATAATGTGCTGCGAATATTTGCTTCGCTTGCACTCAAAAAGACCACTCAAAGCCAAATCGTTCGTAAAC
>JABSOJ010000333.1 GCA_013216005.1 Alteromonadaceae bacterium
TAAACATCATACTTTGTAAAGTCAAAAACTGGTAAATTGAATATCCCCAAAAGCACGAGTTTTCGACAGCCTAGGTTCAAGCTAAGGTAGTTGATGAAGTAGTTAAAACGTTTGCAGTTAATGCAGATAGTTCTTTACGATTAGCCAATGTTAATGGTTCAGTTGATATCGTTGCCTGGAAAAAGAATGAAATTAAAGTTACTGCGGTGATCACTGCAAACGATCAGGATGACCGGGATCGTATCAGCATTGAAATGGTGCAAAATAGCCGTGGAGTAAACGTTGAAACACGTTATAAAAACCAATCTGGTTGGGGTGGCCATTCTGGTAAAGTTGATTATACCGTTATGGTGCCTTTTGGCGCACATTTACCCTCGATTGAATTAGTTAATGGTTCATTGACAATTGAAAATGTGGCGGGTGAAATTAATGCCGAATTGGTTAATGGCGAAATGGTTGCTACCGGATTAGCGGGAGACAGTGAAATTAGTTCTGTGAATGGTTCAATTAATGTTAAATATAAAGAGTTCACCTCTAAATTAAACAGAATTAATTTAGAGACGGTTAATGGTCGTGTTAGATTGTATCTTTCTGATAATATCAGTGCTTCAGTAAATGTTGAAACCTTACACGGTAGTATTAAGAATGATTTTGGCTTGAAAGCAGAAAAAAATATGTTTGTTGGTCGTAGTCTACAGGGTGATATTGGTAGCGGTGATGTTAGTATTTCAATTGAAAGTGTGAATGGTAGCGTAAAAATACTTAAAAATTAAAGGATTGCACTAAATATTGCTGTAACTGAAAAAACAATCTGATTATTTTATGTCAGGTTGTTTTTTTTTGTGTTTTTGTTCATTTGTTTTCGTAATATATGACATAATAACGCGAATTTATTTTTCGTTATAAGAGAATAAAATGAATTATGAAAGAGAGATGCTATTTGGTCGTTGGTACAGAGATAACTCAAACCCTGAAGGTTTTCAGCAAAGTGAGTATGCTGAATTATTAGCAGATGGTAGTTTTGAATTTACTTTTGTAACTGCAAATCAATCAGGTGAAGTTACTGAACAAATAGTTGAACTTGGTGATTGGGGACTTGTTGGGGATATTCATTTTACTATTACCAATAGTGAATTTGTTCTTGATAGGGATTATGCTGTGGACCGGGCCGATTCAGATAATTATCATGCTTATCGAATTTTAAAAATCGATAATCAAACTTTTGAATATCAACACGTTGTCACTCAAGAAGTCTTTACCCTTCGCCGAGTTATCGATAAGATAGGGCATTGTTAAGTCATTTTTGTTTTTAACTTCAACAAGCTAACTTATTTTATCGTTTATCCTAAAGATAATTAGGTTATTCTGATCATAAGTTTTACATAAAAATAATTATACAGTTTAGTAATATTAGAGAAATTTAATGAATCGCTTAAAATCAGCAAGTTTAATTACTGCTATGAAAACCCCATTTAGCCAAACGGGCGAGATTGATCTTGCCATCTATGATCATTTAGTAGAACAACAAATTCTTGCTGGCGTTGACGGAATAATTGTTGGAGGCACTACGGGGGAAGGTCACTTATTCAGTTGGGAAGAACATTTAATGCTGATTGCCCACAGCGTGAATAAATTTAGTGATCGATTAGTTATTATTGGTAATACGGGCAGTAATAATACACGTGAGGCGATTAAAGCTTCAGAAAATGCTTTTGCTACAGGAATGGATGCTGCGTTGCATGTAAATCCTTATTATGGACGTACTTCGATTGCTGGAGTACGTGAGCATTTTAATCGTGTATTCGATATTGGTCCTGCATTTGTCTACAACGTACCGGGGCGTACAGGGCAAGACATTACACCCGATATTATTGAACCTTTATCAAAGCATGAAAACTTTATTGGTGTAAAAGAATGTTCGGGTAATGAACGGATTGCACATTATGAAAAACAAGGTATTGCCTGTTGGTCAGGTAATGATGATCAATGTTTTGATGGTCGTCATAAATTTGGATCTCATGGCGTAATCTCTGTTACTTCAAATATTATTCCCGGGTTTATGAGAAAATTAATGGATGAAAATGATGCTGAGCTTAATGAACGTTTGAAAGGACTTATGGGATGGCTTTTTTGCGAACCGAATCCTATTGCTATTAGTACTGCATTAATGATGACTGGAGCTGTATCTGCTAATTTCCGTCTACCTTACATGGCGTTAAGTAAGGAACAGCGTCAAGAAGGGTTTGATTTATTATCGAAACTTTCGAGTAAAGATATTATTGGCTCAAGTTTATCTTTATTAAACGATGAAGACTTTAATTATACGTCTTAACTATTAATTCTTAATTTTTAACTAAGAACGATTAATTATTCGCTGTTCTTATCCTTTGCCTTTTTTTAATTATCAATGGTTAATTATCAATAGCTAATTATCAATAGCGAATTATAAATCTGACATTCCGCACCTAATAAAATATATATGTTTTTTATACGATTTTAGTGTAAAAAGTATACGATGCGTAATTATTAGGCGACGCTATTTAAAATCTGATGCCATTTTTACTGAAAATCAACTCAGATTTTAAATCTCAGCTTTATGTGCGGAACGTCAGATAAATAGCTATTGATAATTAAGTAATGAAATAGGCTGTGAAAATTGTTCATGCCAATTAGTGTTCGTCCGTAGTAGATATCCGTTTTTGGAAAGACACTAATGAGTGTTAATAACGTTTTCGAGTTGCGGGGATAATTCAGCGGGTAATTGAAAACTTTGTGCTTGCCCGTATAAAGGGCAAGTAAATTTTAGTGATACTGCTGATAGTTGTAAATTTAGGTTTTCAGGATAAATAATATCCTTCCTCCCGTGTAATCGGTCACCAACAATTGGCAGATTGATGCTTGCCGCATGTTTTCTTATTTGATGTTTTCTTCCGCTTTCAATTTTAACTTTGATTAATGACAGGTTGTGCTCTTCATTATATTCAACCAAAGTGAAAGCACTGCAAGCCGTTTTTCCATCAATATCCTGAGTTATAACTTCTGGTTGTGGGTGATCACCGTGATTGCCATGCACAATGATATGATAATATTTTTCCAGCTGGTGATGTTCAAACATAGTACTTAATGCGCGAGCTGCTTTTTTACTGTGAGCGACTAATATCAAACCAGTCGCGGCACGATCTAATCTATGGACAATAAACACAGGTCTTTCAGGTGTTAAATTTGTTTGAGCGTAGCGACTAATCGTGCAATGGTCGCTCCATTTTGAACCTTGAGACAACATGCCATAAGGTTTAAACCAAACACTGTAATCTTTTAAATCAGCAATTAATTGTGCTGGCTCTGTGGTTTGATTAAGTATTTGTTCATCGTAATAAAAATGAAGTATATCTTGAGTTTTCAATGTGTTTTTCAGGCGACGTGTTCTTTGTGTTTTCCCGTTTCTTGTTAACCACAAAGCGCCTTTGGCTATTGCTTTTTTCAGTTGTGCGGTCGATAAATCACATTGATCAGTTAATGCGGAAATTACTGTGCTGTCACTTGCTGTTACCGTGACGTGCAACTCAAATTTATTCAAAATAATGACTTAATTATTGGTTCAAAAAGATAATGGCAGTTTATCAAACTATTTGGAATTTTTGTTACTTGTATTTAAATAAAAAGGTGAGAAAAGTTAAGGATATTTTAAAAGCTTTAATTTCGATGTCGTGTATAAATGGTTTGAATGAATGGTTTGAATATAAATGATTTGAATATAAATAGAGTAGGTTTAATGCTTTTATCAGGATAAAATAGGGTTAGCGAATAAAATAAAAATGACTTTAGGATAATTATGATAGACCCGAAACAATTTGACTCGTTACAAAAAATGACCAGCAAATCTTTTCACCAACAAAAAAAATTAATTAAAAATGTTATGGCCGGGAAAAAAGTATTTTGTCCGGTGTGTGATCAATTACTTGTATTGACTTTACCCAAAGCAGGTGAACAATCAAAGTCTAATAAAGCACCCGGTATTTCGTGTGCAAAGGGTTGTACCGATATTATTTTAGACTTTGAAGATTAGTCTTTATTATTGACACAGTGCCTTTTTTTGATAAAAATAATTTACACTATTGTGCCCACAATCAGGGCGTTGATAATACAGGAGAAATTAATGATGAGAGTAATATTTAAAATTACCGTTTTTATTTGTTTAGCTTTAATGGCTGAGAAAGCAATGGCTGATAAAACAATGGCCGATAAAGTAAAGGCCGATAAAACAAGGGCTCAAACAACAAATCCCAATTATGACGCTGAATTGGCAGCTACATTAGGTGCTGATGATTATGGTATGAAAAAATTTGTTTTGGTGATCCTCAAAACAGGCAGTAATACAACAGGGGATAAAGAAGCGAAAGGTAAAGCCTTTGCCGGGCATTTTAAAAATATGAATCGTTTAGTAGAAGAAAAAAAACTTATTGTGGCTGGGCCCTTTGGGAAAAATAGTCAATCTTATAGAGGCCTCTTTATCTTATATGTAGCAAGTATTGAGGAAGCCAATACTTTGCTCCAGACAGATCCCGCAATTAAGTCAAAGTTTTTGGCTCTGTTCCATAATACTGTTGTCCCTCGATGAATCCCCTATTTTTAAAGGGTTAGGCGATAAATTGGTTT
>JABSOJ010000334.1 GCA_013216005.1 Alteromonadaceae bacterium
CTTGGCAGACTATCGCAACCTATGCTGAAGGAACTGATTTTGTAAATGGTCAATTTTATTCACAAAGTGATACTTTGAACAGTTCAAGCTATAACTTCCCTATTGACGCAAAATTCAGGATGGTCAGCAATGGCGGTGGAGGTGGTCGCCATATCTATATTGATGCGGTGATCATTACAGCTACAACTGGTGGAGGTGCGCAGTAACATTGAGTCAATATTTAGGTGATGAATATTTTTTATCGCTTTTCAGGCAACCTGCGTAGCTACCATTTCATCTTGGTGAATTGGGAGCTGCGTGCCAAATAGAAATATTCATTTTTATGAAGCACCCTGATGTGCTTCATCCCTCGAAGATACATGCGTAAGGTTATATAATACCAATCTGCATAAAGAACTGTTCATTTTCAATGGTCTAAATATCCAATAACTGCGTTGCCTTCAATCCCAATAGCTAGCTATTACTCAATCAGGCGCCTTATTTTTGAAAATTTATCCTCATTAAAAATAGTTCAGTTCTTTATGCAGATTGGTATAAACAAAGACAAATAAAAAACTTATTACTTATATTCAAGTTATTACTTGCTTACTCTCTTTATTGTATTTCAAATTAACAACAATAGCGTTGACCATACCAAACTTTCACTATAGAGTGTTATCGATAACATATGCGTTATACATGATAATAATAACGATAAATAAAGGAAAGTTTATAATGTTACAAACAAAGCTATTCTCGGCTAAAATACCTGCGATAGCGCTCGTTATGGCTTCATGTACTGCATCGGCAAATATTGATTATCATCGCCTTGTTTGGGATGCTGATCCCGCTCATCAAGCCGTGATTGGTTTCACTCAAACTAATTCTGAAGAAACAGCAACCGTAAAATACGGTTATTCAACTGATGAAAGTACCTGGTCACAACAAGCCGTAAGCAATAGCCAAGCTTTCGATGGTACTAACTTTACCAGCTCGTTTGTTCGACTTACCGGTCTAACTGAAAATTCAGCGGTATATTATCGAGTATGTGAAGGAGATTCTTGTGGCGATCGACTGTGGTTTAAAACTGCGGCCACTGATAATTCTCCCTTTGTTATGCTAGCCGGTGGCGATACCCGTACCGGTTGGTCAACACGTAAACTAGGTAATCAGTTACTCGATAAAATCCGTCCTCTATTTATTATGCACGGTGGTGACTTTACCGCCGCCAACAATGGTAATCAAATGAGAGAGTTCTTCAAAGATTGGCGGCTTACATTCTCTAATGACACTATTGATGGCATTGCCTATAAACGCATTTATCCGCTAGTGCCTACCTTCGGTAATCATGAAGATGGCGACTACAGTACCTTATGTAAAGTTTTTGGTGTCGATTACAATAATGATGGGGTATGTACTGACGACGATACATATGGCGCCTTTGATATATCGCCCTTATTACGAATATATACCCTGAATCCTGAATATAAAAATAGTGGTTGGTCAACACAAGCTACAGCGCAAAAAAATTGGTTAGCCAGCGATTTAACCGCTAACAGCGACAAGGTAAGCTGGCGTTTTGCCCAGTACCATAAGCCCATTTTTCCTCACTCAAAATCCAAAGTCGAAAATCCAATACTATTCACTTGGTGGGCGAACGAATTCTACAATAACAAGATGAATTTAGTGTTTGAGTCTGATACCCATTTTAGCAAAGTTACTTATCCGGTTATACCCGTAGGCAATACGTTTCAAGTAACAACAACCGGTGGTACTTTTTTTGCTGGCGAAGGTAGCTGGGGCGCTCCTGCCCGTTCAGCCAATAAAAATTATCCATGGACACTCGAAAATGAGAGTATTCAGCAATTTAAAATTTTGACCATAAGTAGTGATAAGGTTGAAATGTGCACGGCTCAATTCGACTCAGGAGCCAGTACTGCAGTGAGTACTGTCAGTGCGCAGAACGCACTAATAATGCAACGTTATTACCCACAGGCGTGGACTGGTGGAGTAGCAACGACATTGGCAATATAATTACTTTGACTCGTAGCAATAATGAGCTCTCTGTTATGAGCCATAGTAATGATCCCTTCATCGGGACCAGAGCCTACGCCACCTCCAAGCGCTGACACAGTATTAAGCGCTGTTGCTGATACATTTATTTCAGAAAAACTACCTGAGCAAAATTTCAACGCAGTGACTGATCAATTATTAGCTGATGGTAATGATGGAACTTATGGCTCGATGAAAATATTGTTGGCTTGGGACGTAAGCGCTGTTGAAAGTTGTAATGTGGTAACTGCTGCCAGTATTGAAATGCAAATTTTCAATACCTCGCCTGGTACCTATGAAGTATACAGTAGCGTAAGCCTTTGGGTAGAAAATGAGGTTGCTTGGAGTTCATTGTCTGGTGATGGCACCTTGATGGGGACATTTAATCCATCATCAAAGGGCAGTCGCACGGTAGCACTCTCAACTAATGGTCTTGATATTGTTCAAAATTGGATTACAAGTAGTGATAACAATAATGGTATTGTTATTACCAGTGCTGATACAGTCGATGGCATTGATGTAGAAGATCGCGAGCAAGGTATGGCCGCTAAATTAAGTTTAACGCTAGATAGTAGTGCTTGTGCTGAGACCCCAGCACCTGAGACTCCAACATCTGAAACCCCAGACAACAGCGAAGGCAATAAAAGCGATGGTGGTTCAATGTCTTATTTCTATCTTTTAGTTTTGTTAGCTGCTTTAATTCGCAAAGTTAAAGTCAACGTTAAAAGCCTGAGTTAGTTTTTTAAATGGGTCAATACACCTAAGGTCGCGGTGAATTAATTTTCACCGTCCTAAGTTATATTTATATTTTTTGCATCACAATTTAATAAAAATTTTCAATCATTTAACTTTGGAATTAGTATTGGAATTAACCATAGAGCGATGACCATAACGCCACTACAGAGAGAAGCTAATAACACATGAGACTAAATCTTTCTTGGGTCTTTATGCATATCCTGTTGATATTAATAGTCATCACTAATTTACTAACGGGTCTGCGCATTGCTGCGGTTCATAGACCGGAGGTTATGTTATGGTCTGCTTTTCTCCCACAGGGAAGTGTACATTCATTGCATTTCAGTGTGGGTGTGAGCTTATTAACCTTATTATTGAGCTATAGTTATTATCGTTTATGTATCCACCGCATCTTACAACCGACAAAGCGCGCTAAGACACAAAGCCGGTATCATAAATTTATCATCTTATTAGGCTATACGTGCCTGGGATTATTGTTATTGAGTGGTAGTTTCCTTTATCTGGGAATATTACCGAGTGATATTTTACTCAATAGCCACTATGTTGCCGCGCTTGTTTTGCTGATTTATATACCATTACACGCTGGTAGTTATTTTGTGCAATATGGTATTAAGTTATTTTCTATAATTTTTATTGCGTCAAATCAAGCACGTAAAGCTCATATCATCTTTATTCTGAGTAGCATAATACTGGGTATTGCTTTATTTTTTATACTAGCTAAAAAAGCACCGCAAACTTTGCTAGTCCACCGGATTGATGTATCGGAATATATCAAAATTGACGGCCAAGCTAATGAAAAAATTTGGGCATCGATTAAGCCGCAAGTTGTCCATACTTTTGGTGGCGCCAATTTTAACAATGGCAGTACTGATGTGCGGGTTAAAGTAGTTCAAAATGAAATAGAAGCTTTTTTTCATATTAGTTGGGACGATAGCAGTTACAGTCTTAACCACTTGCCCCTGCAAAAAACCGAAACAGGCTGGCAAGTACTCGAGAATGGTTTTTATCAGTTTGATGAGAAAACATATTATGAAGACAAATTTGCCGTTATTATTTCGAATAACTGCGATTTTGCTGCCGCAGGTACAGCGCACTTAGGTCCTAAGCCTTTAGCCGACAAACCCCCTAATTGGCATGGTAAGGGATATCATTATATTCCTGAGAAAAATATTCCTGAGCAAAGTACCGGTGAGCCAAATAGCAAGGGTCAAAACATTGTTGATTTATGGCAATGGAAAGCAGTACGTACCAATAACATGATTTTAATGGATGATAATTTTATTGGAGAGCCTACCAAGGTTCGTGTTGGTAGGCGCCGTTATACTGCAGGTTATCAAACTGACGCCAAGCAATCGGGTGCCTATGTAATGAATTGGCAGTGGTATAAACCCCATGGTATTGTGCCAAAACGCATCCCCCGATATAGCTCTTTACTTCAAAACACTAGCAATGAATTAGATGATCATAAATTATTGCCCGTGTTGCCGTGGGATGATACAAAACCGTATAGCGCTGAACAGGATACTTATGCTATTGGCGTTATGTTGCCATCGGTGCTTTATCGTTCTAATCGTTTCGAGGGTGATCGCGCCGATGTTAGGGCATTCGCACGATGGCAAGATGGCCAATGGTCTCTTGAGCTTAGTCGCAAGTTGGTTACCGGATCTTCGTATGACATTTCACTTGAAGAAAATGTGTGTCTTTGGTTTGCCGCTTTTGATCATAGTCAAACGGCTCATACTCGGCATGTAAGACCCTTACAATTAAAATTTAGGCACTGATCAAATTCAAGGCATTACGGTTCACAATTCATAGCTATCCTGCAGTTCAATCTTGATTGAACTGTTCT
>JABSOJ010000335.1 GCA_013216005.1 Alteromonadaceae bacterium
ACTACGACTTTATACAAACTTTAATTTGATGGATGAATAACTAATGATATCCGTCGATTTAAAAGAACTACACCCATAGTAATTAGCATAAGTAACTGGCATTAAAAGTTGTTGATATACTGCTGAGGATTAAAATAAAGCATCAAACGTTGCGAATGATGCTTAATCAAAATTAACCAGAATTCAGGTTAATTAAATTTATTATGATTGTTTTCTATGACTGTTTTCTAAAACGGCGGGATCCCAGACCCATCATCGCTAAGGCAAAAATGGCTAGTGAAGATGGCTCCGGAACGGCTGCTACAGGATCTGAATTTGCTACCCGAAATTCTTGCACTGTGAATCTATTTTCCTGGCTAATGTTTCGTGAATGTATTTGAAAATAAATGACGTCAATATCAGCGAGTCCTGTGTCGGTTATACGCCTCTGGTACTCGCTTCTACGTTAAGTCGTTTGCTGCTATACTCCTGACTTTTGTGCTCCTTACGCTCTGATGTTGGCTAAATCACGTCAGAGCAGTCTGTTAATTATTCATATGCTTGAGTCATATGCTTGAGGCGATAAATGCCATTCTCAAAACTTGGACTATCTGATCCTATTTTAAAAGCCGTATCTGATCTGGGTTATACTGCCCCCACGGCCATTCAGAAGCAGGCGATACCTGTCATTTTGTCGGGAAAAGATCTTATTGCCGCTGCGCAGACGGGGACTGGCAAGACTGCTAGTTTTGTATTACCGCTGCTGGAGACCCTTAATACAGAGCGTAAGCTGCGTGGCAAGCGCATTCGTGCACTCATTCTTACGCCCACCCGTGAGCTTGCTGTGCAGGTTGAGGCCAGTATTACCCGTTACGGCAAGTATCTGGAACTTAGCTCAATGGCTATGTACGGTGGTGTTGATTCCCAGCCTCATATACAGCGTCTGATATGGGGCATTGATATTCTCGTTGCTACCCCCGGCAGATTGTTGGATATGGCTCATCAACGTGCGTTACATTTTGAAGAGCTGGAAGTATTGGTGTTGGACGAAGCCGATAGAATGCTGGATATGGGATTTATCGATGATATCAATAAAATAATAGAACGCTTGCCCGGGGATCGTCAAAATTTATTATTTTCTGCCACTATTTCTGACGATGTTCGTTCTTTAGCTAAAAGGACTATTAATGATGCTGTAGAAATATCGATTTCCCCTAATCGTGCTGCTGCACCGAAAATTGATCAGTGGCTGATCACGGTAGATAAGGGAAATAAATCTGCATTATTGAGTCATTTGATTAAGGAGCAGGAGTGGGATCAAGCGCTTATTTTTATCGAAACCAAGCACGGTGCTGCCAAACTGGTCAGTCAGCTGGTGAAGCGAGGGATAAAAGCTGAGGCCATTCACGGTGGGAGAACTCAGGCTGTTCGAGAAAAAATATTGGGCGATTTTAAGTCAGGAGAGCTCAAATTTTTAGTGGCTACCGGTATTGCTGCCCGAGGCATTGATATTTATGAACTTTCTCGTGTGGTTAATTACGATTTGCCTGATCAGGTAGATGATTATATTCATAGGATCGGCCGTACTGGTCGTGCCGGCTCTTCGGGTGAAGCCATTTCTTTTGTTTCGAAAGATAATTTTAGAAATCTCTGTGCTATTGAAAGTCGGCTGGGACATATTATTGTACGAAAAGAAATTGAGGGATTTATTACTAAAAAAATGGTGCCAGTTTCTATTTTAAATTATGTGCCCAAGAATAAGAGAGGCTAAAATACTTTAGTTGAAAAATTAAGTTGAAAAATCCAGTTAAAACATTTGGTTATAGTTACTATGGTTCTCAACATTTAATAGGTATGAGTAATTTCGTTATAGTGACAAAACTTTTTAAAAAATATTTGACAGGTTAGGGAACTTAATTAACATCAGGTACTCTTACTTTATGAAATGTTTTATTTCCCTTAGTGTTTCATGTTTTTATAACGCGTTTACTTGAATTCAGGTAAACGCTTTTTTTTGTCTTTTTTAAATCAAACCATCAGAATCTTAGTGAACTTAAATAAATTGCATATTTATTTTTGCGTACTCATGCGCGTTGTTAGTTTCTCTTTAGGATATGTATAACTCCTAAGCCTAAGCATTTCAACTAAGCAGAAAGTTTTGCTTTTATCATAGTTTAATTTCTAACTTTACTTGCTTTTTTTATAAATAATTAAGGATTATCACGGAGCGAAATATTGGGGGAATTATTTATGAAAAAAATGCGGAATGTTAATTAAGCGTTTATAATATTAATTTATCTGACATTCCGCACCTAATAAAATATATATGTTTTTTATACAATTTTAGTGTAAAAAGTATACGATGCGTAATTATTAGGCGACGCTATTTAAAATCTGATGCCCTTTTTACTGAAAATCAACTCAGATTTTAAATCTCAGCTTTATGTGCGGAACGTCAGATGATTTATCCGCTACCGTTAATTATCAGACCGAAACTATGTCAGGAGCTTCTCCCTGGTATACGATAAAAGATGCCGATGAGCGGGTAGTACAGGTAATGAGTGGTGCATCAATTGAAGATAAGCGAACAGATTTGTCAGTAAATATTAATGCACGACAATCGGATAAACAATTTGGATTTACCGTCGCTCGCTCCGATGAGGACGATTATGAATCGCTAAGTTTTGCTGGCTCGTACAGTCAGGATTCAACAGATAAATTATCAACCTGGACTCTTGCCGCTGATTTCTCTAACGATGACCTTACTCCCGTTGACAGTGGTTTGTTCAGCACCCGGCCAGCATCAGGAAGTAAACATTCTGCGTCAATGTTAGCGAGTTATAGTCGTATTTTGAACAAAACGACAATGGTTCAGTTTGGCTTTGGTTATATTGATAAATCGGGCTTTTTGTCAGATCCGTACAAAGTTGTTTTTGTTGAGGGGCAGTTGATAGGTGATAATCGACCAGATGGCCGAACAGCAAAAACATTTTTTTCTCGATTAAGGTTTTTTTCAGAAGCTGCCAATGGAGCATTGCATTTAGATTATCGTTATTACACTGACAATTGGGAGATTGATTCACATACGATAGATTTAGCCTGGTATCAAAATATCGCTGACGATTGGCAACTTATTCCATCGGTGAGGCTTTATAGCCAAACCAGTAGTTTTTTCTATGAGAATTTTTACGAAAGCGTGAGAGTAGACGGCTTTCATTCAACGGATTATCGATTGTCAGAATACGGCGCTGTGACCTACGGCTTAAAACTTGAAAAACAACTTAATGACTGGACTTTTAATATACTGGCAGAAAAATATCATAGTAGCGGTAACTTAGGGTTTGCCGATGCTGATGTTGAAAATCCCGCATTATTGGATTTTACCCTGCTTAGTTTTGGACTTAATTATAAATTTTGAAACTTTATCAACATAAATTCAAAGCAATGGGCTCACCGTGTGAGCTCTTTCTTTATTACAAAACCACTCAGCAATTAGAAAATTGCATCCACGAAATAGTGGCTGAAGTGTCGCGACTGGAAAATAAATATTCGCGTTATAAAAAGGATAGTCTGTTGTCCCGCATTAACGCCAATGCAGGCAGTGGCGTAGCGGTAGAAATCGATTAGGAAACACAGGCACTATTTAATTATGGGGATACAGCTTATCAGTTAAGGGCACCAATCAAACCGGGTAACAGTTCATATTTGTGTATTATCATGTTTAAGTTGATACAGTCCATAGCCTGTATAGGTTTGAACTCATGTAAATTAACAGAAAACATTGTTGAACTGTAACCCTAATTTAGCCTATATGGTCGGTGCCCAGTTAAGTGATGGTTTATTTGATATTACTACGGGTGTTTTGCGTCAGATCTGGAAATTCAACCGTACTAATGCAGAACAAACAAACTTACCTACAGTTGGTCAAATTGACCGTTATTTACCTTTAATTAATTGGCAGAAAATTCGATTAGAACAAGTGCAGGATCCTGGGCAGTTAACCTTGCCGTTGTCAGGCATGGAAATTGATTTTGGTGGCAGAGTAAAAGAGTATGCTGTAGATGCCGCTGTGGCGATTGCCAAAAAAAACGGCTTAAGTCATGGTCTTGTTGATCTTGGTGGAGACGTTGCTGTGATTGGTGCTCATCCTGATGGTCAGCCATGGAAAATTGGTATACGGCGGCCGAATACAAGCGCTAAAAGTCAGCAAGTTAAAACTTCGTCCGGAAATTCATCTATGTCAGCGACTATTCTGGCAACACACGGTGCAGTAGCCAGTAGCGGAGATTACGAACGGTTTCTGTTGATAAATGGTCAGAAATACAGCCATATCCTAAATCCAAAAACTGGATGGCCAGTTCAGGGGTTTGCCGGAGTAAGTGTATGGGCCGAGCAATGCGTTGTTGCTGGTACTGTCGCTACTATTGCTATGTTAAAAGGGATAGAGCAGGGCTTGCAGTGGTTAAATAGTACAGAGTTACCCTACATTGCGATTGACCAATTTGGAAAAAGCTACAGGAGATAATGCAAAATCATTTTATTTTGGTATAAATAATAAAAGAGGTGTTTAAATTTATTTTTTGTAACTACTCAGCACTTAATTTAAATAAAAGTAAAAAATAAAAAAAGGATCTACTTGCTCGATCCTTTTCAGTA
>JABSOJ010000336.1 GCA_013216005.1 Alteromonadaceae bacterium
ATCATTTTATGATCTGTATTTGGCTTATCCAAAAGGGGATACTATAAATTCTCTGTGCGGCGGTAATCTGGCAGCGGGAACTTTACTGCATGCTTATTATCTTGCGTGCGCTCAGTATAAAGGCGCCATTTTCTGGAAAATGCAGGCAGGCATGGGTGAATCTGTGGTTGTACCCCTGTATCAGGCGTTAGCAAAACGTGGTGTTAAATTTGAATTCTTTAGCCGGGTGAGTAATTTGGGTCTGTCGATAGACAAAAGTGAAATTGGCAGTATAAAAATTGATGTTCAGGCTAGGCTGTCGAAAACTCGTGCTTTTGGGGATATTCAATTTACCAGCAGCAATTCTCGGTGAAATTTATTTATATTAAATATCAGTTAGTTACAGTGGTTTTTTAGATGTATTTTCGCACTATTGTTTGTTGTGATTTTTTACATCATGTTGATTTTATTAATTAAGTTATCGCGAAAACTCATCATTCGCCGAGAATGGCTGATTTACCAGTTTTTGACTTTACAAAGTATGATGTTTACTATTTATTGGATTTACGTAATTGTGTTGAAATTTAATATTTAGTGGCAAAATGCTATTTTCATTAATATCTTGTTACATCTAACGGGATAAATAGCATATTATTCCGTCAATTTAGGATCTAAATGTAACAACAATCAAAATTCCAACAATATTAAAAAAGCCAAAAATATAAACGGTAAATTGGTTGAAAATGGTCATATTTCGACAGCCTATGTTCAGGCCACCCTTAAAGCACCTGATACTGAGTATCAACCTTTGATTAATGTGCTTGATTTAGATTGTTGGCCAAAAGATCCTTTATATGATCAATTAGTGCAAGGCCCGGACCTTGAAGAGCAAAATATTAATCTGGAATCCCCGTGGAGTCCCTGGCAACCTGTAGCGACCCGTACATTAAAACAAGGGATAGATTTTGATTTAGTGGTTTTAGGCATTTCGGTTGGGGCTTTAAAGTATATTACACCTGAATTGATGGATGCCAGTCAGCCATGGAAAGATATGGTTGAAAATGTACAAAGTAGCCCTACTCAAGCAATGCAATTATGGATGAAACCAAATCTGGAACAAACCGGATGGAAAATGGCCAGCCCAGTTTTAGATGGTTATGAAGACCCGTTTAATACCTGGGCGGATATGACGCAAACTTTAGATAAAGAAACCTGGCCACAAAATCATTTACCCTACTCAATTGCCTATTTCTGTAATAATCTGGATGAACCAGCACAGATACCTGAGTTTTCAGATCATGAATATCCGGCAAGAGAACACGAGCGGGTTAAACAAAATGCCATAAAATGGCTGAATAAGAATACGGGGTATATCTGGCCTAATATTAGTAATGACGACGGTGGTTTACAGTGGGATCAGTTAGTTGACCTGCAAGATGGTGAAGGTGAAGCACGCATCAATGGTCAATATTGGCATGCAGCAATTAACCCGAGTGAGCGTTACGTGTTGTCGGTGGCAGGCAGTGCTGATTATCGATTAAAAACCAATGGCACAGCTTATTCGAACTTGTTTATCACTGGTGACTGGATCGATAACGAATTTTTAAATATCGGTTGTGTGGAGTCAACAGTTGTTGCTGGTTTCCAAGCCTCACGAGCCATTTCAGGTTATCCAGAGCGTATTTTTTATGTAACTAAATAGGTGTAATATTCATCACTTGGTATTAAGGCACGGTACTGCGTGCCTTATTAAATTTTAAACTGCGAATACCTATTGGTATACCCCTCATCTTCAGAGAACACTAATGATTCTTGCTGACTTTACCATCCAGAATGCATTCAAAAGCAACCAACTCACTCATTATGCCCGAGCTTCAGACAAGCAAGGTACGTCTTGTTTGCTAAAATATGTTGAGGCTGGTAAACAGTCAAAATATGCGATAGCCGAGCTGAAATTTGAATATAAGTTAATACAAAGTCTGGATCCTTTCTGGGTATTGCCGATTAAAACTCTGGTAGAGGAGCAAGGTCAGGCGGCTATTGTATATCAGCTGATGGATGGCGGGTTACTGAGTGAATTTATAAATGAAGGTGGGGCAAGTTTTTCAGAAAAGTTAAAGTTGGCAATTATATTAACAGAAAGTGTGCACTATCTTCATAAAAACAACCTATTACATCGTAATGTTTGCCCTGAATCTTTCTGGATTTCAGCGGATTTAAACGATCTTTATATTTCTGATTTATCTCTGGTGAGTAAATTGAAACGTGATGAGTCTTCGCGTAGTACTCAGTTAATTGGCAATGTGTCGTATGCCTCACCAGAGCAAACCGGACGGTCTAATTTATCTGTTGATAACCGTAGTGATTTATATTCACTCGGCGCGACCCTGTATGAATTGTTTTCGGGTCAGAGAATTTTTTCTGGCAGTGATCAGGATCCATTATCGATTATGTACAGCCAGCTGACCGAAAAAGTCGTACCACTAAGCTCTGTGGCACCGGAGATCCCTGAAGTCATTTCAAATATAATCACTTGTTTATTGGAAAAATCACCGGATAAACGTTACCAAAGCAGTTTTGGTTTATTAAGTGATTTACAACGTATCTCTGATCAGTGGCAAGCAAGCAAAGTAGTCGATGATTTTTCAATCGCCGGGCAAGATGCGCCTGAAGATTTTTATCTCTCACAAAAATTGTATGGCCGTGATCCTGAAATAAATAATTTGTTGGAACAGTTTAAACGGGTTGTTGCCGGTGCCAGTGAACTGGTCTTGATTGGTGGTTACTCCGGAGTTGGAAAATCGGCCTTAGTTAAAGAATTACAAAAACCAATCACGGCTCAAAAAAGCCTGTTTACTTTAGGGAAATGTGATCAGTTTAACCGCGAACAGCCTTATACCGTTTTTGTTCAGGCGTTAAAATTGTTAATGCGCCAGTTATTAAGCTTAAATTCTGTAGCAAGACAAGACTGGAAACAACATTTTCAACAACAGCTTGGTGATAATGTCAGTGTAATAAACGAAATTATTCCCGAGTTATCAACTTCATATCAGCAAAATATCGGAACACCACAAGTGCTTGGTAGTGCAGAAAGTGAAAACCGTTTTCAGCTTACCTTTTCCAAATTTGTCCATGCTTTTTCCCGCCCTGAAAATCCGTTAGTCATTTTTTTAGATGATCTGCAATGGGCTGACGGACCATCACTTAAACTCATTGAGCAATTATTAGATCAACAATCGAGTTTGATGATTATTGGTGCTTACCGGGATAACGAAGTGGATCAGGCCCACCCTTTGTCTGCAATGACTCTGCGTATTGCTCAAGCGAAAAAAAATCTCTGCCGGTTAACTCTGAAGCCATTGAACCAAAGCGATCTGCAACAGCTGATTGCCGATAGCTTATGGTTGCCCGTTGCTAAAGTAGCACCGCTGGCTCAGATTTGTATGGAAAAAACCCATGGAAATCCGTTTTTTGTTAATCAATTTTTATTAATGCTCAATGATGAAGGACTGATTTATTATAGCCATGAGCAGGGACTATGGCGCTGGTATATAGAACAAATTGAGGCGATGTCCGTGACCTCTAATGTCGTTGATTTGATGGTTAATAAACTGAAGAAGCTGCCAGACGAAACCATAGAAGTTGTGAAATATGCAGCTAATCTGGGGAACAAATTTTCATTAAAGCAGTTAGAAGTGGTGACTCAGCTGCCGATCAGGCAAGTAAATCAGCGATTATGGCCAATGATTGCTCAAGGACTGATTTTGCCTCTTGATGAGAGTTATCGTTTTGAGGACGACGAAATTCAGTTAAGAGGTACGAATTTTGCTTTTTTACATGACAGGGTACAGCAAGCGGCTTATCAACAGATACAACCTGATGCGCTAGCTGAGTTTAAATGGCAAGCCGGTTCCCGCTTATTAGCGGTTACCTCGGATGAGCAACTTGAACCGATGTTGTTTGCTATTGTCGAGCAATTAAATGCGGGCATTGATTTAGCCCAAGGGGAGGAAAAACAAACCCTGATTGCATTAAATATTCAGGTAGCGAACAAAGCCAGACGATCATCGGCTTATGGTTTAGCTCAAACGTTATTATTGAAAGCAAAATATCTTGCAGACAGTGCTAGTCAGGCCCAGTGCCTGACTATTTACCTGACATTGGCAGAAGTCAGCGATATGATCGGCGATTTTGAATTGGCTGAAAGTCTTTACCCTAAAGCATTAGATATTGCCGGAACTGCACTGGAGCAGGTTTCCGTCTATGCGGTACAAACCGCGCAATATCAGATCCAGGGACGCTTTATCGAAGCGATTCAATTACAAAAACAAGGCTTGGCGGCGCTGAAGATTGTTATTGCGAATGATGAAAAGCAGATTGCAGAGCAGTTTATGCTAGGATTTGAGCGCATTGACCGACTGATAGAAGATCATGGGATCGCTAATCTGCTAAACAAATCTGAAATGACACAGCCGGAACATGATGCGGCGATGCAGTTATTGCGGGGAATGTGGTATGCCAGTTATTTAGCCGGTCAGACCTGAATGGCACTTAGTTAAGATATAATTCCATATAAATCAGTGTATTACTCATTAGTTGTAATAATCTAACTTTGGACTAAAAATCAGGCCTTTATTCG
>JABSOJ010000337.1 GCA_013216005.1 Alteromonadaceae bacterium
TGGGCGTTTCTCCAATCGAACTGTCCACTACAAAATATAGTTATTTAGAATGACTAAACGCTGATATTTTGTAGAGTTCATTTTGTGTGGTTGGTTCGCTGTTTCTATTACCCCGTTTCAAGACTAATACTAATGATTAAAAGGTGTGATTGTTAAATAATTTAAGCCGTTAATTCACCACGTAAATCTTTTTGCATTAATTTGCAAATAGTCGTGTAATCATGATTTTTACTTAACAAATAATGCAATTTAGTTAATGTTGCCTCAAGAGTCATATCACCACCACTGATCACACCACATTGACTTAATGCAAAACCGGTAGCATAACCGCTCATATTAACGGTACCTTTGATACATTGACTGCAATTAACTACAACAATTTCTTGTTCACGGGCCTTTTTCAGACAAGATAACAAAGCGTTATCTTGTGGTGCATTGCCAACGCCATAACTCCTGAGGATCAAAGCTTTAACGGGTTGTTTAAGAACATTCTCAATGAGTTCGTTACTGATCCCAGGATATAAATGAACAACTCCAACAGGTTGAGGTGTTATTTGGCTAAGTTTTAATGAGTTTTTATTTTCTGAACTATTGCCCTTTGAATCTATCTTTCCGGTCGAAATTTTACCGATATTAACTTTTATATTTATCCTTGCTTCCAGTAACGGGGGCAAGTTTGGAGAATCAAAAGCATTGAAACCATCTGCATAAGCTTTAATTGCCCTATTTCCACGGAATAAGCTGTTATTAAAATACAGGCCAACTTCGCTGATCGGATAATTGGCTGCAATATATAACGAATTTAATAAATTAATTTGTCCGTCAGAGCGCAATTGGCTGAATGGTATTTGTGAACCAGTTACTATGACAGGCTTGGAAAGATTTTCGAACATAAAGGACAATGCTGAGCTGGTAAAAGCCATGGTATCAGTACCATGTAAAACAACAAAACCATCATAATCATCATAATTATTTTGAATATCATCAGCGATCCGTTGCCAATCACTCGGCGTCATGTTGGAAGAGTCAATTAACGGATTGTATTCATGAATGGTGAATTCGGGCATTTCTTCACGATTAAAATCAGGTGTGTTTTTGATCGCGTCGATTAAATGTCCTTTCACAGGTACAAAACCACCGTCACTGGCTTTCATACCTATGGTGCCGCCAGTGTAGGCTATATATATTCTTTTTTTCATATGTGTCATTTAAATTTTTGTTGCTCTAGTTTTGTTCACAAGCGAGACAAAATGAATAAACTCCCTGTGGATCATTTAGTTGATTGATATTTTTCATTTCGCTTTGCAGTTTAGCGATAATATTTTCTACAGGGCCTGTGTTAATTTCTGAAGGATCAATTAGTAAGCTTGCTGCTTGACCCAATAAGCTTCTTAATAATTTGTCTCGTGAACTTCTCTTTTTCTCTATTAAAATAGTATCGTATTGGCTTAATTCTGCCAGTTCAGCAGCGGCGGCAATTGCATCAGATAAATCACCTAATTCATCAACAAGACCAAGTTCTTTTGCTTTAGTACCAGACCAAACTCGCCCTTGTGCAATTGCATCGACTTGTTCAAGAGTCATATTTCTGTTGGTGGCAACAAGTGAAATAAAGTCCTGGTAGCCTCTGTTGATATTAAGCTGAAATATTTTGGCCATACCATCCGTTAGTGGTCTTGTGACACCGAAACCTGCCAAGTCAGTTGTACCAACACCATCAGAGTATATGCCAAGTTTACTTAATGAATTTTCAAAGGTCATGAAAAATCCAAAAATACCAATAGAGCCGGTAATAGTTGACGGCGAAGCAATTATTTTGTCTGCTGGGGCTGAAATCCAGTATCCTCCGGATGCGGCATACGTCCCCATAGAAGCAACAACAGGTTTGCCTGCGGCTTTGAGTAATTCTACTTCACGACGAATAACTTCCGACGCATAAGCACTTCCACCTGGGCTGTCTACCCGTAATACCACGGCTTTTACTTTATCGTTTTTTCTTGCCCGACGCAGTAATTTTGCTGTGCTGTCACCGCCAATCATACCTGCTTTTTGATTTCCGTTTAAAATAGTGCCTTTAGCAACAATTATCGCAACTTTATCTGCAGCTTGATTATTCAAAGGGAAGGCCGGCGTAATCGTAGATAAGTAATTTTCGAAAGTAATTTGATTAAATTTATCTTTTCTCTTTTCATTGTTTTCTGAATTAGTGTCGTTTTTATTTAAAAGTTCTAAAAAGGCAAGGTGTATGTCCTCTTTAGTCTTTAATTCATCAACCCAATGGTTATTTAATGCATATTCAGCGATATTACCATTAGCTTGTTCTAGTTTTGCAACTAAGATTTCAACACTTTCATCAAAATTGTCTATTGAAAATTGTCTTTGCTTGGCAACATCTGCTTTATATTGGCTCCACAAATCTGTTAACCAGAGTTTATTCGCTTCTTTAGCTTCCGGTGACATATTGTCTCTGATATAAGGCTCTACAGCTGATTTATAAGTACCAACTCTGAATATGTGTTGGCTTATAGATAATTTTTTTAATGCAGATTTATAAAAGAGCTGATAGCGGCCATAACCGTCTAGCAGAAACCAGCCTTTGGGATCTAACCAAATTTTATCGGCATAACTTGCAAGGTAATACTGGTCTTGTGAAAATTGTTCGCCAATGGCTATTATTTGTTTGCCTGATTCTTTAAAGTTTTCTAAAGCTTTGGCTATATCTCTTAACTTGGTCAAACCAGAACGATTCATATTTTGTAACTTTAAAATAAGTATTTTTATTTTATTGTCATCTTTTGCATTATTAATTACTTTAATAATGTCGCTTAATAAGACTTCAGGCTTTTCTTTTCTTTGATTTATTGCCTCTGTTAAAAACGCATCCATTGGATCTATTTCATGTTTTTGTTCAACAACATCACCATTTATATTTAAAACTAAAGCTGAATTGTCAGAAACTTTAATTACATTGTCATCACTTATTAAAGAGATAATAAAGATCAGCAAAATAGAAAAAAAGATCAAATTAATAATGATTTTTCTGGAGGTATTTACTATTGAGAAGATGCTGACGATAAATCTTTTTGCGCTATTTTGCTTTTCATTCATATTTATTTCTTCATTGATGAAAGTTAAATCCATTAGTACCCTCTATGCTACTTAATCTTACTTGAGTAAAGTAGTCTGAATTGTAAAAAAATACGTATTTTTTTTATATATGAAGGTATTTTAAGTTATATTAGCGGATCTAATTTAACTGAAATGCTCTGAAATCATGAATGTAGTTGATCCAAACAATATTAATTTACTGTTAAACCGTCAATCTAATCCGGTATTAACAGAACCAGCCCCTGAACAAGATCATTTACAGTTGATATTATCTGCGGGTATGCGGGTTCCTGATCATGGTGGTTTACAGCCCTGGCATTTTACCATTGCTCAAGAAGAGGGGCTTGAACGATTAAGTACAATATTTGTAAGCGCAGCAAAAAAAAATAATGCACATCAAATTAAGTTAGATAAAGTAGCAAAAATGCCATCCAGAGCGCCTTTAATTATAATTGTCAGCACTAAATTTAAGGAACATATAAAAGTTCCCCAACAGGAACAGTTGATCACTGCTGGCTGTTGCGTACATTCCATGCAAATGGCTGCCTATGCTTTAGGGTATGGCGCAATGTGGCGTACAGGGGAATTGAGCTATAACAATTTAGTAAAAGAATATTTGAATATAGAGAACAGCGAAGAAATAGTAGGTTTTTTATATATAGGTACAATTGCAAAGCAATTACCGCAAAAACGAAGTAAAGATCCTCAAGATTGTACTAGTTATTTGTGATTGTAGCTGACATGTATATTCCGGTGAAAGGGAGTCAGTATGAACACAAATAGCCATTTTACTTGTTAGTATAAATTGCCATGCCGAAAATTAGCCGACCAGTAATAACAATGGCCGACTAATTTACAGATTATGTTTAATTTACACAACTACTGGGTTCAGCCAGATAGCTGAGGGAATTACTATCTTTTAAGTATTCGATATCTTCACATTTAATATTATTATTATTCTGCAAATATAGATATTTCAAGCTACTATGATCTTTCACAGCGGTAATATCTGTTAACTTGTTGTCATTTACATTTAAGTTAATTAATGTTGTTAATGAATCTAAGCCGTTCAAATTGGTCAATAAATTATTTGATATTTGAAAAGATTTTAAGTTAGAAGCCGCTGAATAAGAGAGTGAATGTATTGATGATATCTTATTATTGTTTACTTTAAGGTAAGTTAACTTGGGTACTGTAAACAATGATCCAATATTCATAATTTGATTATTTGATACATTTAAACGAGTTAATTCTGGATATGAGTTCAATCGAGATAAACTGGTTATTTTAGTCGAATCAATCGACAAAGACCGTAAGTTAGCTAAATCGGGAATATTATTAATAGTCAATAACGTACCACCCGATAGCGTTAATTTCGTCAGATTATTTAGGTTACTTAAATTACTGAAAGTAGAGTAGGCCGCAGGCTTCGCATAGCTTATCCAACGGCCCCTCTTCGATTCCGTGCATGAGGTTTTCCCTCA